>JBKOUP010000507.1:0-18899 GCA_046723495.1 Acidobacteriota bacterium | reverse complement strand
GGATGAGGCCGCCGGCCATCCACATGTACACCGAACGGATGAAGGCGCGGGTGCGGAACTCGACGTCGGCCGTGCTGGCGCTGATCCAGGCTGGATTCGAGCTGTTGTAAGGATCCATGGAACTCCCTCCGAGGCGAGCATAACGTACATTACAGGACTTAAATTTGCACGCTTGATTGTCGGAATTTCACAGAGTTACACTCAGGTTTCAAATGCGTACAAAGTTGACTGAAACGCACTCAAGGTAGCGCCTAAGTCTCAGAAGGAGAATCAAATGTCCAAGATCATCGGCATCGACCTCGGCACGACCAACTCCGTCGTCGCGGTCATGGAAGGCAACGAGCCCAAGGTGATCGTCAACGCCGAGGGCAGCCGGCTGACGCCGTCGGTCGTCGGCTTCGCCAAGAACGGCGAGCGCCTCGTCGGCCAGGTCGCGAAGCGCCAGGCCGTCACCAATCCCGAAAACACCATCTTCTCCATCAAGCGGTTCATGGGCCGCAAATACGAAGAAGTCAACGAAGAGATGAAGATGGTTCCCTACAAAGTCACCCGCGCCCCGAACGGCGACGCCCGCGTCGAAGTGCAGACGAAGCTGTACTCGCCGCCGGAGATCTCCGCGATGATCCTGCAGAAGCTGAAGCAGGCCGCGGAGGACTACCTCGGCGAGAAGGTCGACCGCGCGGTCATCACCGTGCCGGCCTACTTCAACGATTCCCAGCGCCAGGCTACGAAGGATGCGGGCGAGATCGCCGGCCTCAAGGTCGAGCGCCTCGTCAACGAGCCGACGGCGGCCGCGCTCGCCTACGGCCTCGACAAGAAGAAGGACGAGACCATCGCCGTCTATGACTTCGGCGGCGGCACGTTCGACATCTCGGTGCTCGAGGTCGGCGACGGCGTGGTGCAGGTGAAGTCGACCAACGGCGACACACACCTCGGCGGCGACAACATCGACCAGAAGCTCATCGACTGGATCATCGACGAGTTCCGCAAGGACCAGGGCATCGACCTCTCCAAGGACAAGATGGCTCTGCAGCGCCTGAAGGAAGCGGCGGAGAAGGCCAAGATCGAGCTCTCCTCGACGGCGGCGACCGACATCAATCTGCCGTTCATCACCGCCGACCAGTCCGGTCCGAAGCACCTGAACATGCAGCTGAGCCGCGCGAAGTTCGAGCAGCTCATCGGCGAGATCGTGCAGAAGACGATGGGACCGGTGCGCCAGGCGCTCAAGGACTCCGGCGTGGATCCGAACAAGATCGACGAAGTCGTTCTCGTCGGCGGCTCGACGCGCATCCCGCTCGTGCAGAAGCTCGTGCAGGAGTACTTCGGCAAGGAACCGCACAAGGGCGTGAATCCCGACGAAGTCGTCGCGGTCGGTGCGGCGGTTCAGGGCGGCGTGCTGGCCGGCGAGGCCGGACTGAAGGACGTGGTGCTGCTCGACGTGACGCCGCTGTCGCTCGGCATCGAGACTCTCGGCGGCGTGATGACGAAGCTCATCGAGCGCAACACGACCATCCCGACGCACAAGAAGGAGACGTTCTCGACGGCGGCCGACAACCAGACCTCGGTCGAGATCAAGGTCATCCAGGGCGAGCGCGAGATGGCCCGCGACAATAAGCTCCTCGGCGTGTTCCACCTCATCGGCATTCCCCCCGCGCCGCGCGGCATGCCCCAGATCGACGTCGCCTTCGACATCGACGCCAACGGCATCATGAACGTGTCGGCGAAGGACCTCGGCACGGGCAAGGAGCAGAAGATCACGATCACCAGCTCCTCCGGCCTGTCGAAGGACGAGGTCGAGAAGCTCGTCCGCGACGCCGATGCACACGCCTCGGAGGACAAGGCCCGGCGTGAGGAGATCGAGGCCAAGAACCAGCTCGACTCGCTCGTCTACCAGGTCGAGAAGATGCTCAACGAGAACCGCGACAAGATCTCGGGCTCGGACGTGAGCAATCTGGAGAGCGCCATCAGCGACGCGCGCAAGGCGATGGAGCAGGGCGGGACGGACAACATCAAGCGGGCCACGGAGAACCTCACGAAGGCCTCGCACAAGCTTGCCGAGGCGATGTACCAGCAGGCTGGCGCGCAGACTCCGCCGCCGAGCGGCGGGGCCGAGGCTCCGAAGTCGGGCGACGGCAAGGACGACGTGATCGAAGCCGAGGTCGTGGAAGAAAACAAGTAAGAGTGGCATCCCTCGCCGTCGCTGCGGCTCGGAATGACACGGAGGCGATCCCATGGGCCGGCGAAGAGCAGACGGATTCGTGATGATCTCGGTCATCGCGGAGCGCTACAACATCCATCCGCAGACGCTGCGCCTCTACGAGCGCGAGGGGCTGATCAAGCCGGCGCGCACGGCGGGGAACACGCGGCTGTACGGGTTGGATGAGATCAGGAAGCTGGAGATGATCCTGGCCTTGACGCGCGACCTCGGCGTGAATCTGGCCGGCGTCGAGGTCATCCTCAACGTGCAGCGCTCGCTGCAGGAAGCGCAGGAAGCGATCGAGCGCGCCGAGGACCACTTCGATCAGATGATGAAGGTCATCCGCCAGGCCGTGCTCGACAAGCGCCACGGCATCGAGCGCGAGAATGCGTTGGTGAAGGCCGCGCCGCGCGGCCTCACGAAGGTCCGGTAGCGAGCGACTCGCACACCGCTTCGGCGATGAGGCGGATGAGCGTCCGGCCGGCGCCGTCGGCGCGCTCGTAGACGTCGCAGATCATCCGGCGCTCCCGCGACCGGGTGTGGGCCGGAATCGTCATCCCCTCCTCGGGCTGCTTGGGATTGCGCGTGGCGGTTTCGATCCAGCGCCGCCCGTTCCACTGCAATCGCATGAAATAGGGGGCGATGCGCGGCAGGGGCGCTTCGGGCTGGTAATCGCCTTTGGCGTTGCGAAGCCAGCGCTCGGCCTGACGCTCCCGGAGATCGGCGAGCAGCGAGGTGAGGATGGCGCGGTCGTCCTGGCACAGGTCGACGAACTGCAGGCGCGACTCGTACGTCGGCGCCCCCGCGGGGCCGGTGCCGAGGGCCTCCACCGCGCACGAGAGCACGCGCGTCAGCGACGAGAAGAGGTTGTCGCCGTGGTGCATGGAGAAGCGGATGAGATCGCCGCGCTTGATCGCGTGAAAGTGAAAAACGCGCGCGCCGGTGACGCTCAGGTCGGCGACGATGGCGTCGTGGCGGCCGATGAGTGCGGAGAGGATGATCGCCGGCCGGTAACGCGGTGCTTTACGCCGCTCGCCGCCCGGACTCAGGTGGTCGTGCAGGAGCCTCGGCATCATTTTGGTTTGGGCCACGGGCAGAATACGATGACGAAGGTTAAGGCCGGGTTACAGCCGTCATGATTGCCCTTAGAAGATCGCAGGACCGCGGCGTCGGCCGTCACGGCTGGCTCGTTACACGTCACACCTTCTCGTTCGCCAATTACTACGACCCGGCGCACATGGGCTTCCGCTCCCTGCGCGTGATCAACGAGGACACCGTTGCGCCGGGGAAGGGCTTCGGCGCCCATCGCCACGACAACATGGAGATCGTGTCGATCGTGATGGAGGGCGCGCTCGCGCACAAAGACAGCACCGGCGGCGAGGGCGTGCTGCGTCCCGGCGAGGTGCAGCGCATGAGCGCCGGCACCGGCGTCGTGCACAGCGAGTTCAACGCCTCGGCCACGGAGCCGGTGCACTTCTTTCAGATCTGGATCCTGCCGGCGGTTCAGGACATCGCGCCGGAGTACGAGCAGACGCCGCTCCCCGGCGAGCGCGGGACGCTGTCCTTGCTCCCGCTGAACATTCACCAGGACGCGAAGGTCTACACCGCGATTCTCGACCGCGGCGCGCGCGTCGAGCACGCCCTCGCCCCGGGACGCGGCGCGTGGATCCAGGTCGCGCGCGGCAGCGTCGACGTGAACGGCACCGCGCTGCAAGCGGGCGACGGCGCGGCGATCGAGGACGAGCCGTCGCTGGCGATCGCCGCCGCCGAGGATGCGGAGATCCTCCTCTTCGACCTGGCCTGACGACTTCACGGATTCCGCGCCGCCACCGTCCTTCTCAGCGGAGGGAGAACGATGGATCTCGCGAAGGTCAGCTACTGCAAAGTCCACCCCGCCATCGGCATCGCGCGCGTCGGCGGCAGCGAGGAGGGTTTCCTCGGCCCGGACGTTCCGGGCGAGGCCAAGACGCCGCCCGGCGGCTACAAAGACAAGAAAGGCCGCCTGCTGCGCCAGATCGCCCGCTTCCGCATCTACGCCTACGACAAGAGCGGCAACGTCCTCGGCGAAGTCACCGCCGACGACGCCGAGGTGACGTGGAACGTGCATGTGTCGAACACGAAGGCCGCCTGGTACCAGTTCACCGAGGCCATGGACATCCCCGACTTCGACGGCAGCCTCGGCACGCCGCCGCAGAGCGTCCCGCGGCGCAACGCCGGCGTCACCGGCGCCGCTCGCGCGCAGCTCGCCATCGAGCCCGGGCCGCGCTCGATCAGCGGCCGCGGCCAGCGCGTCGCCCTCGACGGCGGGAAGTTCTACAAAATGAAAGTCTCCCTCGGCGAGCTGCGCACCGACGACGCCGGACGTCTCCTCTTCTACGGCGGCCGTGGCATCTCCGCGTCGAAGAACGGCAAGCCGGCCGACACGTTCGCGAACAACGACGGCTGGCACGACGACGTCAGCGACGGCCCGGTCTCCGCGGTCGTGCGCATCGGCAAGAAAGACGTGCCGGTCGAGGGCGCATGGATCGTCGTCGCGCCGCCCGACTACGCGCCCGGCGTCACCGCCGTCATCACGATGTACGACGTCATCCGCGACGCCTGCCTCCCGCTCGACTCCTCGCTCAAGCCGGCCAAGCCGTCGTTCCAAACCGACATCGGCCCGCTCTTCGACCGCCTCGCGCAGAACCAGTGGGTCAACGCCGGCTTCGGCGAGATCTGGGGCAACGGCGGCATCGACGACTTGACGAGCGTGATGTCGACGCTGGCCAGCGCCGCGGAGTTCGCGCGTCCGCTGCGCGAGAAAATGTTCTCGCAGTTCCGCGATCCGACGTTCGACGTCATCGACGACGACGCCATCCCGCCCGTCTACGGCGACAGCGTCAACATCCCGGCCAAGGATCCGCGCGAGTGGTACGCCGTGACGACGCTGCAGTACGAGATGCTGCGGCAATGGGCCGCGGGCGACTTCATCCCCGGCTGGCGCGGCGGTCCGCCGCCGCCATTCGACGAGATCCCGCTCCAGGAGAAGCCCTCGACGCTCGACCGCGCCGCGCTCGACAACACCATCGGCGGCCCGTTCCACCCCGGCTGCGAAATGACCTGGCCGATGCGCCAGACGATCATGTACTCCGCGCCGTTCCGCCTGAAGCTGCGCAGCGGTCCGCCGAAGGACTACGGCCCGGAGATGACGTCGGCGATTTGCCTCGCCCCCGGCGGCCCGCTCGACGGCAGCGGCCCCGGCGACGTCAGCCGCTGGATGGCCGTGCCGTGGCAGACGGACACGTCGAGCTGCCTCTACGCCTACACCGGCTGGCAGGACGGCGTGTTCCTGCCGACGTTCTGGCCCGTGCGCGTGCCGAACAACGTGCTGACGAAGGAGCAGTTCGACATCATCACCGACGCGAAGCGCCCTTACGCCGAGCGCTTCGAGGCCTTCGACTACCGCAACCGCCAGTACTGGCTGCGCTATCTCCCGCCGCGCGAGAACTACGAGGCCTCGATCAACGCTTTCGTGAAGGAGTTCAACGAGGCCGGCGTGGTGACGACGCTGACGTGGACGCCGGCGAAGACGGACCTGCCGGGGCAAAGCTTCCCGAAGACGATGCAGGTGGAGCTCGGCGTGAAGGAGTCGAAGGGGATGCTGAAGAAGGCGGCGTCGGCCGAGATGGGCGAACGCAAGGTCGACGGCGGCGTGCGCCCGGCGAACCTGCCGAATCCGAGGAAGTACCGCGCGTGAAGGTCGACGTGGCCATCGCGGGCGGAGGGCCGGCAGCGTCGGCCGCGGCCATCGCGCTGCGCCGGCACGGGCTGACGTGCGCGATCGTCGAGCGCGGCGACGGCCGCGGCGCGCGCGTCGGCGAGAGCCTCGCGCCGCCGGTCAAGCCGCTGCTCGACCTCCTCGGCCTCGATCTCGCCCGCGACGGCCACCTGCCCTGCCACGGCCACCGCTCGGTGTGGGGCAGCGATACGCCGGTGGAGATGCCGTTCGATCTCTCGCCGTACGGACACGGATGGCATCTCGACCGCCGCCGCTTCGAGGAGCGGCTCGCGGAGCTCGCCGGCGTGCCGCGGCTGACGAGAACGCGAGTACTTGATATCAAATCGGGCTGGCGTGTTATCACCGACCGCGAGACCATCCTCGCCGACTTCCTCATCGACGCCACCGGCCGCCGCGCCGCGATTGCCCGCCGCCTCGGCGCGCGCATCGTTCGGGACGACACGCTCTTTGCCCACGTCTTCTTCATCGACGCGGCAATCGACGACAGCTACACGCAAATCGAAGCGGCCGAGGACGGCTGGTGGTACCGCGCCCCGATCCCGGGTGGCCGGACCGTGGCGATGTTCGTCAGCGATCGTCGAACCCACGCGACGACAACGCTCGACGCCTCCTCCTTCCGTCTCGACCGCGTCGCCGGCCCGCGCTGGCTCGCCGTCGGCGACGCCGCCACCGCCCTCGACCCCCTCTCCTCGCACGGCCTCGGCAACGCTCTCTTCACCGGCATCCGCGCGGCCGAGGCCATCGTCAGCGGCGACGTCGCCGCGTACGAGAACGCCGTCGAGGTCGTGTGGCGCGCCTACCTGTCACGAAGGCGTGAGCTTTACGCCGCCGAGCGGCGCTGGCCCTCCTCCCCGTTCTGGGCGAAACGCTACACTCCGCCCTCATGACATTGGGCATCGTCGCTTTGCTCTTCGCACTCACACCGCAGACCTTCCGCACGACCGCGCACGACTTCTACGAGTGGTCCGACCGCGAGTACCCCGTCGCCTCCAGCGACGCCGGCAAGCACACCTGGGACGACCGCCTCACCGATTACTCCGCCGAGGCGCGGGGCAGGCGCGCCGCGCATCTGCGCGAGGTGCTCGAGCAGGTGCGTGCCAGCGACGTCTCCGGCTGGTCGAAAGACGACACCATCGACTGGATCCTCTTCCGCTCCCAGCTCGAGGCCGGCGAGTTCTACGACCGCGTCCTTCGCTACGAGGAGACGAATCCTGGCCTTTACGTCGACGAAGCCTCGAACGCGATCTTCTCGCTGCTGAAGAAGGACTACGACACGCCGCGCAATCGCGTGCTCTCCGCGACGAAGCGCCTGCAGGCCGTGCCGCATCTCATCGAGCAAGCAAAGCGAAACGTGCAGCACCCTGTGCAGCTCTACGCGAAGTTCGCCATCGAGTCGGCGCGCTCCATCGATCCGCTCTACAACGACAGCCTCATGACGCTGGCGAAGGACCTCGCGCCCGCCGAGCGCGACGCGCTCGTCAAGGCCAAGGACGGCGCGCTCGCGGCGTTGCACGGCTATGCGGACTATCTCGAAAAAGGCCTCGGCACGATGCCGGCGTGGAAGCCGATGGGGGAGGCCGACTACAACTTCATGTTGCGGCACATCCTCCTGCTTCCGATGAACGCGACCGAGGTCGCGCACCTCGGCGAGATCGAGCTCGGACGTTACCGCGCCCTCGAGGCCATGCTCGCCGATCCGTCGATGGCCGACCCCAACCCGCAGCGCGCCGCGCACATCCCGCCCGACCAGCAATCGTTCCTGCAGCAGTACCAGAGCCGCGAGGCGGAGATGATCGAGTTCCTCAAGGCGCGCCGCCTCGTCTCCCTTCCGCCGTACCTCGGTCCGTTCCTGATCCGCCAGCTCCCCGACGCCTTCAAGCCGACCAGCCCCGGCGGCTTCATGAATCCGCCCGGCATCTACGACAAGGACGACAGCGGCTTCTTCTTCATCCCGACGTACAACCCGGCCAGCAAGAACTTCTACATCCGCGCCGCGATCGAGGACCCGCGTCCGGTGCTCGGCCACGAAGGGATCCCGGGCCACTTTCTGCAGCTGTCGATCGCCAATCATTTGTCCGACGAGATCCGCCGCCATCACGGCGACACGGTCTTCGTCGAGGGCTGGGCTCTCTACACCGAGGAGATGTTGGCGCGCGAAGGGCTCTATCCGACCGACTCCGCCGCCTACGCGCAGGTGCTCCGCCTCTCGCGCTACCGCGCTACGCGCATCGGCGTCGACGTGAATTTACACACCGGCCGCTGGTCCTTCGAACAGGCCGTGAAATACTTCATGGACGGCGGCGGACTCGATCGCGAGGCCGCGGAAGGGGAGGCGGCAGGCTCGGCCACGAGCCCGACGCAGAAGATCAGCTACATCACCGGCAAGTGGCAGATCATGAACCTCCTCGGCCGCTACCGCGATCGCAAGGGATCGAGCTTCCGCCTCGGGCAGTTCCACGACGACCTCCTCGCGCACGGCTCGCTGCCGGTCGCGGTGATCGAGTGGATTCTGCTCGACGACCCCACGAACCTCGAGAAAGCGACGGGATTGAAGTTAGGAGGGAAACAATGACGAAGATCGACAAACACGAGCCGGGGACTTTTTGCTGGATCGAGCTCCACACAAGCGACGGCGAGGCCGCGAAGCGCTTCTACTGCGATCTCTTCGGATGGACGCCGAACGAGATGCCGATGGGCGAGGGGCAGCCGCCGTACATCATCGTCAGGAAGGACGACCGCGACGTCGCGGCGATGTACCAGAACAAAGAGGTGCCGCCGGCCTGGCTGGCGTACGTCTGCGTCGACAGCGTCGACGAGAAGGCAGCCAAGGTGAAGGAGCTCGGCGGCACGCTGACGTCCGATCCCTTCGACGTCTTCGACATCGGCCGCATGGTCGTCTGCGCCGATCCCGAGGGCGCGCACCTCGCGCTGTGGCAGCCGAAGAAGCACAGCGGTGTCGGCGTGAAGAACGAGCACGGCGCGTTGACCTGGGTCGAGCTGCAGACGCGCCAGCGCGACCGCGCGCAGGAGTTCTACTCGAAGCTGTTCGGATGGACGATGAAGGCCAGCCCCGAGTACGTCGAGATCCACGTCGGCGACGCAGGCATCGGTGGGCTGATGACGATGCAGCCGCAGGTGCCGGCGCAGGTGCCCACGCACTGGGTGCCGTATTTCTGGGCCGACGACGTCGACGCCGCGGTGCAGAAGGCGAACGCCGGCGGCGGCACGACCTACGTCCCGCCGATGGATATCCCGAACACGGGACGCTTCGCGGTGCTCGCGGACCCGCAGGGGGCGGTGTTCGCGGTGTTCAAGGCGAATATGTGAAGCTTGCGCCCCTCACCCTGGCGCTTGGGCGGGTGAGGGGCGCCATCCTCGCTACTTCTTCCGCGCGTACCAGATCTCCATCATCTTGAACATCTTGCCGTCCGGCCCCGGACTCCACATCTCCATCATGTGGTGATCGGCGTCAGTGACGACGAGCTTCTCCGTCACCGGCATGGCCTTGCCGGTCATCGGATCATCCATCGACGAAGAGAACTCCATGGTGTTCCCGTTGCCGCCCTTGCCGGTCGACATCATCACCGCCGTGGACATGCTGTCCATCCACGTCCCGACGTACTGCTTCTTGATGTTGTCGTAGCCCGTGTAGCCGATGCCGTTGAAGGGCATGTTCATGAACGAGCCGCTGAACTTCTCTTCGATCCAGCGTCCGCCGAGGACCCAGCTGTTCACCGCCGTCCCCTTCGACTCCATCGGCGGCGCGCCCGGCGCCATCCACGACTTCACGGTCACGTCCCACGTTCCGACCATGCCGTCCAGCTTCTTGTGCGCATCGCCGGGCGTGGAGGCTTTCATCCACGCCTCCATCTGCGCCTTCTGCATGTCGTCCGCGGCCTTCTTCGGCTCATCCGCGAATAGAGCGCTCGTACAGAGTGCGAGCGCGCAGCCCAGGGTAAGGATCTTCCGCATTGTTCTCCTCCATCGCCTGATTTTTGGGTGGCGTAATTTTATCCCGAATGGACGTTGGGCCGGTCAGAGGCGTATGGGAGACATGCGAGCTGCTCTGTTCGTCTGCGCCTTTCTGCTCACGGGCCCGCTGACCGCTGCCACCATCACGTTTTCGCCGCCGGCGCCGACGAGCGCGACGCCGATCACCGCGACCGTGATCACCAGCCCGTTCTGTGCGTTCGACTCGATTACGACCACGGTGAACGGCTTCGTCGTGCGGTCGACGTTCATCCCGGGAGCCTGCCTCTCGTCGGTTGGGGCGTCCAACCTCGTCACCGCCACGTTTGGGCCGCTTCCTCCCGGAACGTACACGTACGAGGCGTACTATCCCGATGCCTCGACGCTGTACGCGACGGCGACGTTCACGGTGACGGACGCCGCGGTTCCGGCGCTGTCCGGACCGATTCGCGCGCTGGTGCTCCTGGCGTTGTGCGCAACCGGCTTCTGGATCCTCGCGTTGCGAAGTGGAATCCGATGAAGAGCAGCGCGACGATCGGGAAGATCAGCCAGCTGGCCTCGATGCCGAGGCGCCCGCCGGTGAGCCACGCCGGACCGTGGTAGCTGCCGGTGAGGAGGCGCGTGGGGATCGGCTCGCCGCCGTGGTTGCCGCTGTTCGGCGCGCCGAGGACGTACAGCGCGGTGTAGTCGAAGAGGGCGTGGAATCCGACCGCGAACCAGATGCTGCCGGTGCGGATCACGGTGAAGGCCATGAAGAAACCGAGGAGACCGACGCTGGTGAGGTCGGCCACGTTCTCGCCGGGCTTGAAGGCGTGCAGGAGCACGAAGATGGCCGTAGTCACGAGCGCCGAGAGCCAGAGGCCGATGGAATCGCCGAGGAGCAGGAAGGCCGGTCCGCGGAAGGTCATCTCCTCCGCCAGGCCGAGGGCGAACATCGCCGCGAGCCACGCCAGGGCGTACGCAGCGAGCTGGGTGCCGTGCATGGAGAACGTGCCGAAGCTGAAGCCGCCTAGCGCCGCGATTCCGGCGATGAGCAGCATCGGCGCGGCCAGGCCGAGAACGCTGCCGGCGAGCAGCAGGGTTCCCGCGTTCTTCGGCCCGTAGCCGAGGTCGCGCGCCGAGCGCCCGCTGAGCTTCGCCACGATGACGCTGGCGATCAGTACGCCGACGATGCTCGGGCTCTCGAAGATGAGAAAGAGCGACGGCCGCCACGTCGGGTCCGGCTGCTTGATGATGCCCATCCGCAGCAGGACCGTGATCGGCACGCCGACGAGGACGTCCGGAAGGACCGCGACGATGAGAAAGAGGACGAATGCGCCGAGGCGGGTGCGGAAGAAGCGCTGCATAGGGCGACGTACGGGTGGGCGGTGGGGAAGGTTGCGTTAGCGGCGCTGCTTCTCGATCGCGTTGAGGCGGCGCTCGTGGTCCAGGACGGCCACGTTGTTGACGATCGCCGCGTGAACTCTGCCGAGCACACCTTCGACGGAGACGAAGCCTGCCATCTGCTCTCTGGCCAGATTGTCGACTTTCTGCGACAGGTCTGCGAAGCCGGTTGTGATCCGTTTTTCTACGAATTGTAGACGGCCATCAATGGACTCCAATCGCTTGTTCGTCACGACAGCGTGCCCTTCTAACGCATCCAGCCGCACGTTTGTCGCCTTGACCTCGTCCCGGATGCCCTTGACCTGGTCCAGAATCTCCTTCAGCACTTCCACACCTTCAGTATCCATACGCCGAGGATACCTCGGTCTAGAATCTTCCGCCATGAAGCGACTTGCCCTCCTTCTCCTTTCGCTTGCTGCGCTCGCTGCGAAGAAGCCGGACCCGAAACCGTTCAGCGTCGTCGAGGCCACGATCCCGGAAATGCAGGCCGCGCTGCGCGACGGCCGCGTCACCTCGCGCGAGCTCGTCCGGCAATCGCTCGAGCGCATCGCCACCTACGAGGACAAGCTCCACGCCGCCATCACCGTCAATCCGAACGCGCTCAAGGAGGCGGACGAGCGCGACCGCGAGCGCGCCGTCGGCAAGATTCGCGGGCCGCTGCACGGCATCCCCATCGCGCTCAAGGACAACATCCACACCACCGACATGCCCACCACCGGCGGCGCGCTCGCCTTCGCCGAGCTCGTGCCGCCGTACGAGGCCACGATCACGAAGAACCTCCGCGACGCCGGCGCGATCATCATCGCCAAGACCCAGATGACCGAGCTGGCGAATTGGGTTGCCGGGAACCCGCCCATGCCGACGAACTACAACGCCCTCAACGGCTACGGTTTCAATCCGTACGATCCGCGCCGCGACCCGCGCGAGGCCACGGGCGACGGCCGTCCGGCGCTCAGCACCGGCGGCTCGAGCTCCGGCGCCGGCACGACGATGAGCTTCTGGGCCGCGAACGTCGGCACCGAGACCTCCGGGTCGATCCTCAGCCCGGCGAACCAGAACATGCTCGCCGCGGTGAAGCCGACCGTCGGCCGCGTCAGCCGCTACGGTGTCATCCCCATCACGGCGGACCAGGACACACCCGGCCCGATGGCCCGCACGGTGACCGACGCCGCCATCCTCCTCGGCGCGCTCGAGGCCGGGAATCCCGACGCGCACGACCCGGCCACAAAGACGTGTACACCGGTCGCCGACTACACGCAGTTCCTCAAGCGCGACGGCTTGAAAGGCGCGCGCATCGGCATCCCCCGCGCGAACTATTACGACAAGACCACGCCGCCCGGCGCGGAGAAGCCGCGCGGCGGCCTCAACGCCGAGCTGCTCAAGGTCATGAACGACGCCATCGCCGTGCTCAAGGAGCAGGGCGCCGTCATCGTCGATCCCGCCGACATCCCCAGCGTCGTCGACAAGGACCCGAAGAACAACCTCCTCCTCTTCGGCGTCTGCACCGACATGGACGACGTGAAGGCGAAGAAATGCTCCGTCGATCTCGCCTACGGCATGGAGCGCGACTTCAACGCCTGGCTCAAGTCCCTCGGCGACGCCGCGCCGGTGAAGTCGCTGCAGGAGTTGCGCGAGTGGAACACGAAGCACCAGAAGATGGGCGCGATCAAGTACGGGCAGTCGCTGCTCGACATCAGCGACGCCATGGATCTCGACACCTTCCGCGCCCGCTACGAGGCCGACCGCGCGCGCGACATCGCCCTCGCCGCGACGCACGGCATCGACGAGGTCATGAAGGCCCAGAAACTCGACGCCTTGCTCTTCCCCGGGCCGTTCGGCGCGAACATCGCCGCCCGCCCCGGCTATCCGACCGTGATCGTGCCGTGGGCGATGGTGCCGAACGCGCCGCCGCCGCCGTTCCCCGAGAAGTTCAACGCCAAGCCGCAGCCGCTCGGCGTGAGCTTCACCGGCATGGCCTGCAGCGAGCCGACGCTGCTGCGCCTCGCCTACGCGTTCGAGCAGGCGACGAAGAAGCGCGTGCCGCCGCCGTTGCCGTGAAGGTCGCCCTTCTCGTCGATCGGGAGCAACGCGTTTCCGGCGATCCGTCGCTGACGTCGAAGGAGGCCTTGCGCCACGCGCCGATGGAGCACTACATCGGCAACGCGCTGCGCGAGCTCGGCCACGACGTCGTCGTCATCGCCTGCCTCTCCGGCAAGCAGCTCGTCCGCGACCTCGGCGCGGCCGGGCCCGACCTCGTCTTCAACGCCACCGAGCACATGTTCGGCCGGCGCACGTCCGACATTCACGTCCCCGCGCTGTTGGAAATGCTGCGCCTCCCGTACACCGGCGCGACCGCGGCGGCGCTGCTGCGCACGCGCGACAAGGCCTTCAGCAAAAGCCTGGCGGCGATGGCCGGCGTGCGCGTGCCGGCGTTCGTGCTCGTGCCGATCGGCGAGGAGCCGCGCGACGTGCCGCCGTTTCCGGTCGTCGTCAAGCCCGCTGCCCGCGACTCCTCCGAGGGCGTCAGCGCGCGCTCGTTCGTCCGCACGCCGCGCGCACTCGAGCGGCAGATCGCCATCGTCCATCGGCGCTTTCGCGATGCCGCCATCGTCGAGCAGTTCATCGAAGGAAGCGACGTCTACGTCACCGCGATCGAAGGCCGCACGCTGCAGCTGCGCGCACCGCAGCAACTCCGCGTCAATGCCGCCGGCGCGCGCTCGATGGCCACGTACCACGTCAAGCACATCGTCGACTACCGGAAGAAGTGGGGCGTCGTCACCGGCCCCGCGAAGCTCGATGCGAAGAGTGCGCGCGAGCTCGACCGCGCCGTGCGCCGCCTCTGGTCCGTCCTGCAGCTGCGCGATTACGCGCGCTTCGACTTCCGCCTCACGCCCGAGGGAGAGCTCTACTTCATCGAAGCGAACGCGAACCCGGGATTCTCGCCGGTCTCACGCTCCGACGACTGGACGTGGAAGGACTACCTCGCCGCGGTGAAGCGCGTGATCACGAATGCCCGCGCACGAACGCCGAGGAGGCCAGCCAGCTCTTCTCCGGGTAATACGCGAAGACCGCGCTCCCGCCGCGCAGCGTATCGATGATCTTGTGCGCGACCTCGGGGCGTACGGCCGGGCATCCCCAGCTTCGGCCGAGGCGGCCGAGGATGTTGATCGCGGCCTGGCTGACATAGGAGGCGCCGTGCATGACGATGGCGCGGTCCCAGGCCATGTCGTTGATCCCTTCCTCGAGGCCCTTCAGGCGCAGCGAGTACCCGTTGCCGCCGACGTAGGGCTCGGCCGTGACGAAGAGGCCGAGGCATGAGGCCAGGCTGCCGGAGCTGTTGGAAAAGAAGCTCGGCACGTTGCCGCCGCTGTTCCTGCCATGCGCGACGAGCTCGCGGAACAGCAGCTTGCGCGACACGAGATCGAACACGAAGAGCCGCGGCTGCGTCGACGGCAGCGAGTAATCGATCACCGTCAGCAGATCCTGGCGCTGGACCAGACCGCGCTTCGCCGCCGTGTGCACGGCCTGCAGGGCCATCTTCAGCACGTCGGAACGGAGGCCGGGCGCCTGGCGGACGAGCGATTTCACGAGGCCCTCGGATGCCGGTTCGGCCGCGGAGATGTCGGACGCGGCCGTAAAAGCGAGGACAATAGCGATGCCGGAGAGGAGACGTTTGACCGTAGTCATTGGATCGACGGGGCATGATAGCAAAAGAGGATGGGCCTGACATTCCCGCCGGGCGCGGCCGTTGGATCCTTCTTGCAACAATCCTCGGCTCGGCGATGGCGTTCATCGACGGCAGCGCCGTCAACGTCGCCCTTCCGGTGCTGCAGACCTCCCTCGGCGCCGACGTCAGCGAGACCCAGTGGATCGTCGACGCCTACCTCCTCGTGCTCTCGTCGCTGATGCTCGCCGGCGGCGCGCTCGGCGACCGCTTCGGCCGCGTGCGCATTTTCTCGATCGGCGTGGCCCTCTTCGCCGCCGCGTCGATCTGGTGCGGTGCCGCGCCGAATGCCGCGCAGCTCATCGCCGCGCGCGCCGTGCAGGGCGTCGGCGCCGCGCTGCTCGTGCCCGGGAGCCTGGCCATCATCACCGCGGCCTTTCCGCGCGCACGACGCGGCCGCGCCATCGGCACGTGGTCGGCCATGACCGCGCTCGCCGTCATCGCCGGCCCGCTCCTCGGCGGCTGGCTCGTGCAGGCCATCTCCTGGCGTGCGGTCTTCTACATCAACGTGCCGATCGCCGCGGCGACGCTGCTCGCGGTCTGGCTGCGCGTGCCGCGCTTCCCGTCGGAGCTGAAGGGGGCGATCGACTGGCTCGGCACCGCGCTGATCACGCTGGCGCTCGGCGCCATCACCTTCGCGCTGATCGAAGGCCCGGGGCGCGGCTGGCGCGCCGCCGTCGTCGTCGCCGCCGAGGCCATCGGTGTCGTCGCGTTCGTCCTCTTCATCATCGTCGAGCTCCGCGCGCGCGATCCCATCGTGCCGCTCGCGCTCTTCCGCTCGCGCAGCTTCACCGGCGCAAACATTCTCACGCTGCTGCTCTACGCCGCGCTTTCGGGTGCGCTGTTCCTCTTCCCGTTCAACCTCATCCAAGTGCAGCACGACACGCCGGCGCAGGCGGGCGCGGCGTTCCTGCCGTTCGTCGTGACGATGTCGCTGCTTTCGCGCTGGACCGGCGCGCTGGCCGACCGCATCGGCCCGCGCATTCCGCTCATCGTCGGCCCGATCCTCGCCGGCGCAGGCTTCGCCCTGCTCGCGTGGCCGGGCATCGGCGGCTCGTACTGGACGACGTTCTTTCCCGGCGTGGCCACGCTCGGCATCGGCATGGCCATCACCGTCGCGCCGCTGACGACGACGGTGATGACGTCGATCGACGACGAGCGCCACGCCGGCGCGGCCTCGGGAATCAACAACACCGTCTCGCGCGTGGCCGGCCTGCTGGCCATCGCCATCTTCGGCGCGATCGCGGTGACGCTCTTCGCCCGCGATCTCGACCGCCGCCTCGCCTTCGCCGGCGACAACGTGCGCCGGGCCATGCGCCAGCAGAGCCTCAAGCTCGCCGCGGCCGCGCCGCCGCGCGATCTCGATCCGGCGACGCGGGCGAAGGTCGTCGCCGCCGTCGACGCCGCGTTCGTGCATGCGTTCCGCGTCGATATGCTTCTTGCCGCCGGCATCGCCGCCGCCAGCGCAGGAGGAGCGGTGGTCATCCGAAGTCGCAGACGATTACGGGCGAGCTGAGTGGCCGTGAGCGGGCGCGAGCCGAATGTTCGCGACGTTCGCAGCGAATAGATCGTCGCCCGAATAATGGACTGTGATGAACTGCGTACGCGGAATGGTCGTGACCGCGCGGCCGGCGATGACCGGGATGTTCACCGCCAAAACGTTCTTGGCCAGATCCGTCAGCGTCATCGTGCCGCCGGGACTGCCCGCGGGCGCGACGACCGCGATCGTCACTTCATCTTCCGTCGCACTGACAGGCCGCGCGGATCCGGCGAACGTAACCGGCGCCGGAGGATGAATGTGCAGCGGTACCGGTGCAGCGCTGTTTGAAGGGAAGAAGTTTGGGTCGCCGGAGTATCGGGCGCTCACCAGATGGTCGCCGGGAAGCAGCGTATTGATGACTGCCTCCGCCTTGCCATCCGTGTCCAGCGAGACTGTCGCGAGAATCTGGTCGCCATCGAAAAACGCCACCGTGCCGGCGGGCTTCGTGCCGTCGATCGAAGCGCCGGAGACCCGCGCCGTCAACCGTTGCGGTGTGCCGTAGTAGAGCGCGGCTTCTTCGAGGACGAATTGCAATTCCGAAGGCCAGCGCAACGCGCCCGGCGGGCCTGCGGAGAGCAGCATTCCGTTCGTGCGGCCATACGCGTTCACCGCGGTGATCACGGTCGTTCCCTCGGAGAGCGCGACCAGATCGAGCTCCGCGGGCGCCTGTACGGACTCCGGTACCGCGATCACGCTCGGGTTGCTCGACGTGAGTTTGACGACGCCGTCGTTTGTCGAGGAGATCGAAAGCGTCGCGTGCATGCCCACGCTCAGTCCTGCCGGCGAAAACGTCAACGCGAGCGTTCGATACGAATCGCTGTCGGTGCGGAAGTTCACGGTGTCGTTCGACGGCAGGGGATCGATCGTCGAGCTGCTGGCCGTCGCTGCGTACAAGCCGATCGATCCAAAGCGTGTTGATGCGCTTTCTCCGGGCCGGAGTGAGCCCAGCAGCTGCTTCGGCGGCGGGTAAGGAGCACCGTTGAAGGTGAGCTGCACCCATGGCACCGCTGAAGGTCCGTGATTGGTCACGGTGATGTAGGCGATGTTTTCCCCGTTTTTCCAGGTCGAGCCGATGGCCACGCTCAAATCTGCCGGACCGGGATTCTCCTGGACGACGAGGGTCGCGGACTTCCTCGCCGGAATGGCACCGCGCACCTGATCGAGACGAACGGGAATCGTCCGGGCGCCGCCCCCGGCCGCGATCGGAATCGAAATGGTCTTGCGCGTTTCTCCCGGCTGGAATGCGATCGGATGCGATTCGCCGAGCGCGGTCCATTGCCCGGTAATGACGTCCGAAGACGGCGCGTCGAGCGTCACCGGAAGTTGCCCCGACGCCGCGCTCTCGCCGGCGTGACCGTCGCCGATGGAGATCGTCCGTCCCGGCACGGGCAACGCCCACAGTTCGCGGCCATTCGCAATCGTCTGCGCGGTGAAGTAGAGCAAGTCGTCCGCGGCAGTCAGTTGATCCGGATACGAGGAGCGTGAGCCGGGCTCGATATCGCCGACGAGTTGTGTTCCGCCCGCCGTTCCGTCGCTACGCCAAAGCTCGTTGCCGTGAACGAGGTCGTTTGCAATGAAGTATGCGGTTCCCTTCATCGCCAGCATCTCGCTCCGCATCGACGAGTCCTTTCCCGAGGCGATGTCCATGACCATATGGGTGCCGCCGGGAGTGCCGTCGCTGACCCACGGCTCGAGTCCATGCGTGCCGTCGTTCGCGGCAAAGAATGCGCGGTCGCCGAGCGAAACGCCGGAGCCAAAGCTTGTCGAAGCGGGACCGGGATTGATGTCTGCGAGCAGCGTCGTGCCGTTCGCCGTCCCGTCGGTGACCCACGGTTCCTTGCCGTGGATGCCGTCGTCCATCGCGAACACGACGCGCTCGTCAGCGTTGCCGAAGACGGAAGGAATCTGGTAGCCGGGGAATGTGGCGATCGAAACGAGACTGCCGGCAGTTCCATCCGTGCACCACAACTGCGTTGTTGCGTCGGCGGCCGCGAAGTAGCAGAGAAATCCGCCGGCGGTGACAACCGGTGAGTAGAGCGTTTGTGTGAACGATCGCAACGGCCGCGGCGCGCTCACGCCGCTGATCGCGTATAGGAAGTCGTCGCCGCGATGAAGATACGGAGAGACAAAGACGAGGTCTCCCATGGCATCGACGTTCGTCGAGAACGCTCCCTGACCGATCTTCACCGCACCGCTGTCGCCATTCACCGCATAGAGCGCATTGCCCTGAGAGATGTAGAGCACGTCGCCGCCGATGCCGAACGACGCTGACGACGGAACGCTCGTCGTCGACAGCAACGTCGTCCCC
>JBKOUP010000378.1:0-2510 GCA_046723495.1 Acidobacteriota bacterium | reverse complement strand
GTCTCGCTGATGGCCGCGCAGTTGACCGGAACGAACGGGCGATCGCCCCGGCGGCTGTTGGCGTGGATCGCCTTGGCGACGAGCTCCTTGCCCGTGCCGTTCTCGCCGGTGATGAGGACCGTGGCGTCGGTGGGCGCGACCTTGACGATGCGCCCCAGGACCTCACGGATCGCCTGGGACCGCCCGGCGATGTTCTCGAATTTGTACCGCTCCTTGAACTCGCTCGCGAGCAGCTGGACCTCGCTCGAGAGCCTCCGATTGTGGTTGGCGCGCTCGACCTTGACGAGCAGCTCCTGCTCGCTGAACGGCTTCTGGATGTAGTCGAAGGCGCCGAGCCGCATGGCCTCGACCGCGCTCTCGATCGTGCCGTACGCGGTCATGACGATGACCGGACAGTCCGGATCGCTCTCCTTGGCCTGCTTGAGAACGGCGATGCCGTCGGCGCCGGGAAGGCGGAGGTCGGTGACGACGGCAAAGTAGCGCCCGCCCGCGGCCAGGCGGTTGATGGCGTCCGGGCCGGTGGCGGCAACGTCGGCATCGAGGCCCTCGGCGAGGACGGTCTCGCGGAGCATGGAGGCGAGGGACTCTTTGTCCTCGACGATGAGTAAGCGCTTCATGGTGCGAATGCAGAATGCAGAATGCAGAATGCAGAATGGCTCCGCCGCAAATTCTGCATTCTGCATTCTGCATTCTGCATTTGCGTCATAGCCCAAAGTACGCCCGAATCCGATCCAACATGCTCTCCTTCTCTTCCTTCCCCGCGCTCCTCATCGCGTCCAGGTGCCCCTTCCGCTGCAGAACCTTCTCCGAGATCGCGTCGGCGAGATCCGGGTGTGCGCGCAGGATCGGCTCGATCGAGTCCTTGCCGATCTCGATGGCCACGACGTCGTTCGTGGCCACGACGTCGGCCACGCGCACCTCGCCCGTGAGCAGGGCCATCTCGCCGACGACGCTGCCCGGGCCGAGGACGGCCACCTCGCTCCAGCCGGGCTCGGAATTGTCGGGGACGCGCACGGAGACGCTGCCGGAGTGGATGACGAACATCGAGTCGCCGGCGCTGCCGCGGTGCAGCACGGCCTCGCCGCGCGAGTAGAAGTGCACCTTCGCGGCGGCGGTGAGGGCGTCGTGGGCCACGTCGTCGAGCGGCGAGAGGATGTCGACGTCGTGCAGCAGCGTGTGCAGCTCCTCGCGCGACAGCGCTTCCCCGCCCGCCGGCGGCGGCATGTACTGTTGATAGGCGCGGATGGGCGTGGCGAAGGAGATCTCGTTGCGGCGCAGCGCGTACCAGACGGCCTTGCGGACGTCGGCGTCGATGCGGTCGCGCATGGCGTAGTCGCGCGTGAAGTATTTGAGCTCGTAGATGACCGCGGAGTCGCTGAACGCCCCGACGCGGGCGATGACCGGCGCCTCGCGGGCCACGCCGTCGATGTGCGAGGCGGCCTGCATGAGGATGGCCAGCACGGTCGCGGGCGGAATGTTGTAGTCGACGCCGATCTGCAGCACGCGCCCGTTGAGGTTGTTCCTCGGAAAGACCTCCAGGCGGTCGCGGGCGATGACTGAGTTCGGCAGGACGACGAGCTGGTTGCTGAAGCCGCGGATGCGCGTGGCCCGCCAGCTGACCTGCTCGACCACGCCGAGGAACTCGCCGGAACGGAGGACGTCGCCGACCTCGAAGGCTCCTTCCATGTGCAGGGCGATGCCGGCGAAGAGGTTGCCGAGGGTCTCCTGCAGAGCGAGACCGAGAACGGCGGCCAGGATCGTGACGGAGGTGAGCGCGCCGACGAGGGAGAAGCCGAGCCACTGGTTCGAGGCCAGGGTCAGGGCCACGAAGTAGAGGACGATGGAGAGGATCTGCCGCAGCAGCTGCGGGGCGGCCACGGCGCGCCGCCGCGACATGGCCACGTCGAAGATCAGGACGTCGAGGACGCGCACGCAGAAGACGACCAGCGCCAGCACGGCCGCGAACTTGAGCCACCGCAGATGCTCGGCGCTGAGGCCCCAGCGCCTCTCGACGTCGAAGAAATAGATGAGGGCGACGAGGCCGCCGCTGGCGATCAGGGGAAAGAAGTAGTACGACTTTCTCACTCACCCGCCGTGCGCCGCGCCTGGCTGATGCGCAGCAGATCGTTGATGCCGACGATGATGTGCATCGCCCCGAAGCCGGAGACGAAGCCGCGCAGGAACGGGTTCACGGCCAGCGCCGCCAGCGACAGGTTGCCCTGCAGCAGCGGATTCATCGTCCAGAGATGCGTCCAGGGGACGACGATGAAAAAGAGCCCGGCCTCGATGCAGTAGAGCGCGAAGAAAAGCGCGATGGACACGCGCGAATTCTATAGGGGACAGGGGACGGGTCACAGGGGACAGGTACTGTGCCCTGTCCCCTGTGCCCTGTGACCTCTAGTCGTTGTGCTTCCCGTGGCTGCCGCTGTTGTGCGACGACGATCCGGACGACGAGTGGTGCTCGCCGCCGCCGCTGTTGCCGCTGCGCGCGGGCGGAGGCGAGGAGCCGC
>JBKOUP010000412.1:0-12482 GCA_046723495.1 Acidobacteriota bacterium | reverse complement strand
AGGTATTTGTCCTCCGGGTACGCTTCGACAATCGCGTATGAATCGACAGCGTTAATGATCTCGTCTCTCGTGATGTGCCGTCGCTCCAGGCGCATATTGACGTGATACGTCCAGAGCACTTTCCGCTCGCGGACGCATCGTCGAATGAAGGCGAGCGGATCCGAAGGCGCTGCAGCCATCCTCAGATCCTACACGCTCGTCACTTCGGCTCCGGACAGAACCCACCGAAGCCACGCGCGTGCTCGCGGCGCTCCAGCGGCGAGGCGTCGCGCAGGACGCCGAGCTTCACGAGCTGCGGGCGGAACTCATAGCGGATGCGCGCCGACGCCACCGGGTGCGAGTCGAGATCGATGTCGACGGCCTCGACCTCGTGGCGGTCGCGCTCGCCCATGCCCGTGGCCGCGTATTCGTCCGACTGTCGTTTCTCCGCCTCGGCTGCGCCGCCGGCCGATGATGGCGCTGGCGGCACCGCCTTCGGAGCGATCATCGTGTCGCGGTGCGCGAAGCGCTGGCGCTCGCGGTAGAACACCGCCTCGATCACGCCGAGGTTCGCGGTCTGGCCGAGCGCGGCGCCGTACGAACTTTTCTCGCCCGTGAAGAAGAAGCGCCGGGCGTTCCCTTCGTCGACCTGCCAGCCGGAGATCACCGTCGACTCCCACGGGTCGAGGACCCACTTGCGCGCGCTCCAGGCGTTCGTGTGGCGGGCGTCGATCGTGTTCAGCCCGTCGACCGAGAGCGCCACGGCGACGCGGTAGGGCGTCGGGTTCGTCAGCCGGATCGCGAAGTCGCGACCGCGCAGCGCCTCGATGTAGACCGTTCCGTTGTGGCTGTACTCGCGCGCCGGCGAGTCGTCGACCAGCACCGTCATCGAGTAGCCGGCCGTGCCCGCCGCGGATGCGCCCGCGCAGACGAGCGCGAGCGCCATTGCCGTCATCAACGTTGTTCTCATCGCAGCCTCCTGGCTCGATGAGACACGCCAGCGCGAAAAAGAAAACCTACCGCTTGCGGTCGCCGCGGTCGCCGTACCCCGGCTTGACCGAAGTTTTGGCCTGCCGCCGCCGGTCCTGCGGCAGCGAACGGCTGACGTCGTCGACCTCACCGAAGCGTCCGTGCGCGTCGCGGCGGACGTAGCGCTTGTCCCCCTTGTGCGGCTCGATCAGCTCGCGTTTGCCTGCCATTTCGGGTTCTCCTTTCGCATGGAGAGTTTGCAACGGAGGTGCCGCGATGGTTCTGGCAGGCGTCGACGGCTGCAAGAGCGGCTGGATCGTCGCGTATCGCCGCGAGGAGTGGGACGAGATCGGGACGGTCGCGGTCGCCGCGGTCGCGGAGCTCTTCCGCGAGCTGCGCGATCCGAACATTATCGCGATCGACATTCCCATCGGTCTCACCGAGAGTGGCGCGCGGGACTGCGATCTCGCCGCCCGCAGCTGTCTTGGCCAGCCGCGCGGCACGAGCGTCTTCCCCGCCCCGATCCGGCCGCTCATTGCCTCGTCGTCGTACGCCGAGGCGAATGCGCTGTCGCAGCAGATCCAGAGCGGCGGGATTTCGCAGCAGGCATGGGCGATCTATCCGAAGATCCGCGAAGTCGATGCGCTCCTGCAGGCGCGGCCCGCGTTGCGCGAGCGCATCGTCGAAGTTCACCCCGAGGTCAGCTTCTGCCATTGGAACGGCGGCGTTCCGATCGTCGCCGGGAAGCGCACACCCGAAGGCGCGGCGATCCGCCGCGCGTTAATCGACGGGCACTTCGGCGCGAGTGTATTCGCCGAAGCCCGCCTGCGGCACTCACGCGCGCAGGTCGCGGACGACGACCTCGCCGACGCCTTCGCCGCGCTCTGGACGGCCGAGCGCATCGCCCGAGGCGAGAGCGTCTCTCTTCCGGCCGACCCGCCGCGCGACGCCACCGGACTGCCGATGCGCATCGTCGCTTAGTCGACCGTGATCGACTTGCTCACGTTCTTCGGCACGTCCGGATGGACGCCGTGATCGCGCAGCCCGAGGCGGTCGAGGTAGGCGGCCTTCATCTCCGACATCCGCAGCGCCAGGCGCTGCAGGACGACCGTGGCCGTGAACAGCGTCATCAGGTTATCGCCCGTCATCGGGAGGCTGATGTAGGCGGAGCGGTACGACGGGTTGTCCGCCGGCGGCTTGGTGATGGCCTGCCGCAGCGCCGCGTTCTCCTCGGCGATCATCACGCACGTCGTGCCGCGGATCTTGTGCGTGTTGATCTGCGAGACCGTCAGGTCGACGTCGGTGGCGTCGGGACCGGTGACGAAGATGAGCGGGTAGTCGTCGTAGAGGCTGCCGAGGTCGCGCGACTCGGCGTAGCGCAGCACGGCCTCGATGCCGAAGACCGTGTTCACGCCGAGGATCGTGTTCGGGCCGTGCTTGAACTCCGAGGCCTCGTAGCCTTCGGTGTGGTTCAGCACCACCTCGCGGATCTTCAGCGCGCCTTCTTTTGCGACGGCGAGAAGACGCGTGGCCAGGATGTGCATGCTCGGCTTGAGGCAGAGCAGGCGCGCCGCGTCGTCGACGGCGGCCTCGGTCGAGCGCAGCGTCTCCCGGATCAGCGGCGGCAGCGCGGCCAGGCCGCCGTCGATGCCGCCGAGGCGCGCCGCGAGACCGAACATCATCGCGAGCTGGTTGATGTAGCTCTTCGTGGCCGGCACGGCGATCTCCAGGCCGCAGCGCAGCGGCAGCACCGTGTCGCATTTCTCCTGGCCGAGCGTCGAGGAGACGTTGTTGACGATGCCGATGCGGCGGATCGGCAGGCCGGTGGCGATGACGTGGTTCATGACGTCGATGACGTCCTTCGTCTCGCCGCTCTGGCTGACGGCAACGACGACGTCGCTCGGGCGCAGCGAGGCGGCGAAACGGCCGCGGAAGTCGCCCGGCAGCACCGGAACGATCTCGGCGTGGGCGAGCTCGTTGAAGAAGACCGCGCCGCCGAGCGCCGCGTGATACGAGCTGCCGCAGCAGACGAAGAAGACGCGCCCGCCGCGGTCGAGGGCGTGGCGGAAGGCATCGAGCACGACATCGATCTCGGCGGAGCTCGACTCGAAGAACGCGGCTACGCGCCGGCAGGTCTCCTCCTGCGCGTCGATCTCCTGCTCCATGAAGGTGCGGAACTGCGGCAGCAGCTCGGCGTCCTTCGCCTCGAGCTGGCTGCGGACCGGCGCGCGCTCGACGCCCTCGCCGTCGCGCACGCGGTAAAGCGCGTGCGACGCGGCGGTGTATTCGACGAACTCGCCCTCCGACATCGGCACGAGCGTGCGCGTCAGCTTCAGCACCGAGGAGAGGTCGGACGAGGCGATGGCGAAGTCGTCGCCGAGGCCGAAGTAGAGGCTCGAGCCTTGCTTGATGGCCCAGAGCGTGCGCGAGATCGGGTCGACGACGACGGCGGCGTACGAGCCCTTCAGCCGCGCGCCGGCCTTGACGATCGCGGCGCGCATGGCGGCGCGGCGGTCATCGCCGTCGCGCAAGGCGATCGCGAATTCGTGCTCGACGGTGTGCACGAGCATCTCGCCGTCGTTGTCGGAGACGACGTCGTGTCCCTGCGCCGTCAGCCAGGCCTTGAGGTCGTCGCAGTTCGTGACGTTGCCGTTATGCGCGCCGTAGATGTGGACCTTGCAGCGGACCTCGTGCGGTTGGGCGTTGAGGTCATCGACGGAGCCGAACGTGGCCCAGCGCACCTGGCCGCAGAGGATGGAGCCGGCCAGGCCGACGATGCCGAGCGTCTCGACCATCGCGGACGGCGCGCCGACGCCCTTGCGCAGGATGATGTCCTCGGTGCCGTCCTGCACGGCCGCGCCGGTGGAGTCGTAGCCGCGGTACTCGAGGGTCTTGAGCAGCTCCGCGGCGACGACGCCGAGGTCGTCGCGACGCGCTTCGCTGATGAAGCCGATCACGCCGCACATGAAGGACGCGGCATTGTACAGTCCCGCACGCGATGAGAGATTTCCGTTCCGACAACACCCTTCCCGGCGCGCCGGAGATCCTCGAGGCGGTCGTGCGCGCGAATACCGGCACGACGACGTCGTACGGCGGCGACGAGATCACGGCGCGCGTGCGCCGGCAGTGCTGCGAGATTTTCGAGACCGAGGTCGAAGTCTTCCCGATCCTCAGCGGCATCGCCGGGAACGCGCTGGCCATCGCCGCGCTGACGGCGCCGTGGGGCGCGGTGTTCTGCCACGCCCAGGCGCACATCGAGCGCGAGGAGCTCGGCGCGGCGACGTTCTTCAGCGGCGGAGCGAAGTTGGTGCCGATCGACGGCGCCGAGGGGAAGCTGTATGTCGAGGACGTGGGCGCCGCGCTCGCGTACGCCCGCAAGACCGACATGGCCGTGCCGGCGTGCCTCAGCGTCACGAACGCGACGGAGGCGGGGACGGTGTACTCGGCCGGCGAGCTGCGCGTCCTCGGCGAGCTCGCCCGCGGCGCGGGGCTGCGCGTGCACATGGATGGCGCGCGCTTCGCGAACGCTGTGGCCGCGACGGGCGCATCACCTGCCGACCTCTCGTGGCGCGCCGGCGTCGAGGCGCTCTCGTTCGGGGCGACGAAGAACGGGGCCATGACGGCGGACATGATCGTCCTCTTCCGCCGGGAGCTCGCCGAGGAGCTGTCGATCCGCATTCATCGCGGCGGCCACCGGCCGTCGAAGATGCGCTTCCTCTCCGCGCAGCTGGAGGCGTACCTCGCGGATGATCTCTGGCTCCGCCACGCCCGCCACGCGAATGCAATGGCCGCGCAGATCGCGCCGCACATGGAGCTCGTGCAGCGCGTCGAGGCGAACATCGTGTTCGTGCGGTTTCCACCCGCGCTGGCGGAGCGGCTGCGCGGCGAGGGATTTCAGTTCTCCGCCTGGCCGATCTTCGGCGACGATGTCTACCGGCTCGTCACGGGATGGGCGACGACGGAGGAGGATGTCGACGAGCTCGTGGCGGCGGCTGCTACGAGCCCGCCCTCAATTGCTTCGCCCGCTCGACCATGACATCGAAGTGCGCGAGGCGCTGCAGATCGTTCAAGGCAGCGCCAATCTCGCCGATCAGCGCCCGAACACGATCGAGGTCGATCTCGTCGACGTAGAGCGTCAGCAGCCGCTCGATGTCGGAACGGTCGCGGTCACGCCATGCCGCGGCTTTGTAGACGATCAGATCCTCCGGCCGAGCGAGGCGGACGGCAACGTTCTCGACGGTCGTCTCGATCGCGCGCGCGAGCGCTTCCTCTTCGAAGGGAAACCAGGCAAACGACAGCTCCATCGTCACGCCGCTCACTTCGTGCCGCAGCAACAAGACCTGCCGCTCGCGCGCGAATTGGATGGCGTCGGAGACTCGCGGGCTGATTCCGTGCCGAGCCAGCGCGGCGACCATGTCGTCGACCGTGGCGGCACGGCCCAGCACCGTAGCGTCGATGTCGACGGTCTCGCGCGGTACGCCGGCCGCGATCACGGCGATGCCGCCGATGATCATCGACGGCGCCCCGAGCTCGTCGAGCGCCGCCGTAAGCGCGCGAAGCGCAGCGGTGAAACGGCCCTCAGCGGTCACGGCCCACGTAGGGAGCGCGCAGCTTCGCCCACGTCTCCCACATCTCGCGGTCTTCGCGCTCGGAAACGGAATCGCGGCGTGCGAAGGGATCGCCGTTCATCTGCTCGTCGAAGCGCAAGAGTTCCATGGCCAGGGCAAACGACTCTGCCGGCGTGAGGCGATGCTCGCGCGCCCACTCGGCCTCCTTGACCTGCGCGGCGCGCTGGTTCTCGACCCAGCGGCGGACGTCGTCGCGATTCATTTCTTGAACCCCTCCCACCGCCCCAGCGCCTCCTCGGCCATCGCCTTCAGCTTCGTCCAACTCTCGCGGGCGTCGGCGCTCGGCTCGGCGTCGGCGCCGTCGACGGCGCTCTGCAGCGATGCAAGCTTGTCGGCGGCGAAGCGCAGCGTCGTCGTCGACTTCGGGAAGAGCCACCACGCTTCCGCCGTGGCGGGGTCGATGCCCGAGATCTCGATGGCGCGCGTACGGCGCTCGCCTTCGAGTTTGGGGATCTGAGCGCCGGCCTCCTTCAGCGCGGCGGCGAGCTTCGCGCGCGTCTCCTCGATCATCCGCGCAAGCTTGAACTGCTCCGCGTACGCCGTCGCCGGGAGCGACACGCGCGGATCGGGCACCACCTCGAACGGCTGGAGCATGTGCGCGCCGTCGACCGTCAGCGACACCATGTACTTGCCCGGCGGCGCCCACACCCCCTCGCCGCCGCGGCGGCCTTCGCTGGCGCCGGGCGCGGGCGGATAGTGCAGCGACCAGACGAAACGATGATGGCCCGGCGTCGTGCCGAGGGTGGGCGGCAGGCCGACCCACTCCGGGGCGATCGTCAGCTTGGCCGGGTTCGGCGCGGGCGTCGGATCGGAGCTCTGGTAGCGGCGAAGGATCCCGCCGGCGGGGTCGAGGATGTCGAGCGTCACGCTGCTCGCGGCGGCGGGCAGCACGTAGTCGATGATCGCGCCGTTCGGCGGATTCGCCGCCATGGCCTCGTCCTTCGGCATCGGCGTGCCGGTGAAGCCGGCGGCGCGGAAGCGCACCGCCGTCGCCGGCGGGAAGAGGAACAACCCCCTCGCCGGCACGGAGTGGCGCAGCGGCGTCACGTCGTCCATGATCCAGAACGCGCGGCCGTGCGTGGCGATGACGACGTCGTTGCCGTGCACGTCGATGTCGCGCACCGACGTCGCCGGCAGGTTCTGCTGCAGCGGCTGCCAGTGGTCGCCGTCGTCGAACGACACCGCCACGCTGCGCTCCGTGCCGGCGTAGAGCAGTCCGCGGCGCAGCGGATCCTCGCGCACGGCGTTCACGAACGCCGTCAGCCCGTCCGCGACGAGTTGCCACGTCTTTCCGCCGTCGTGCGTGCGGTAGACGTACGGCTTGAAGTCGTCGAGGCGATGGCGATCGATGGCCGCGTAGGCCGTCTCCGCGTCGAAGGGCGAGGTCTCGATGGTCCCCACCTTCGACCACGGCGTGAGCGCGGGCGGGGTGACGTTCGTCCAGTGCGCCCCCTCGTCGCGCGTGCGCCAGATCTGGCCGTCGTCGGTGCCGACCCAGAGGTCGTGATCGGCCGTGCGCGACGGCGCGACCGCGTAGATCACCGCCATGCGCGGCCCGGTCGTCAGCGCCGCCGTCGCCGGGTCGAGATTCGGGGGAATCGGCGAGGGATCGCGCGTGAGGTCGGGGCTGATCACCGTCCAATGTTTCCCGCCGTCCTCCGTGCGGAAGAGGCGCTGATTCGCGAAGTAGAGGACGCGCGGGTCGCGATGGGAGAAGACGAGCGGCAGCGTCCAGGCGTGCCGGTCGATGGCCGGATGCGCCAGCGTCGGATCGACCGACTGCGTCTGCATCGTGCGCGAGTCGAGGCGGTCGACGCGGCCGCCATAGATGATCGCCGGGTCCTTCGGATCGGGAGCGATGTTGTCGCTCTCCCCTCCCGCGGTCAGCTCGTGGAAGTTCATCAGCGTGATGCCGTCGATCGTGTTCGTGCGGCTCGGCACGCTCGCCGCGCCGGAGTCCTGTTGCGCGCCGTAGACCCAGTACGGAAAGCGATTGTCGGTGATGACGTGGTAGAACTGCCCGGTGGACTGGTTGTACCAGGAGCTCCACGTTTTGCCGCCGTCGACCGACACGACGCAGCCCTGATCGACGCCGAGGATGCGGCGCTCGGGGGATTGCGGATCGATCCAGAGCTGATGGTAGTCGTCGCCGCCGGGCGCGCCCTTGACGATGATGAAAGTCTTCCCGCCGTCGTCGGAGCGGTAGACGTTGACGTTGATCGAGTAGACGGCGTCGGCATTCTTCGGCTCGACGGTGACGCCGCCAAAGTACCAGCCGCGCGACCAGATCCGCGCGTCCGACGACGTGCGCGTCCACGTCGCCCCGGCGTCATCGGAGCGGTACATGCCGCCGGCTTCCCCATCGTCGACGACGGCGTAGACGCGCTTCGGCTGCGACGGCGCCACGGCCAGTCCGATGCGGCCGGGATTCTTCGGCAGCCCGTTCGTCAGCGCGCTCCAGTGGTCGCCGCCGTCGGTCGACTTGAAGATCCCGCCGCCCGGTCCGGTCGAGGGCGGATAGACGCTCCACGGCGTGCGCCGCGTGGCCCAGAGCGCGGCGTAGATCGTGTTCGGATTTCCGGGCTCGAGGGCGAGGTCGATCGCGCCGACGCTGTCGTTCGGCCCGAGGATTTTCGTCCACGTCTTGCCGCCGTCCTTCGAGCGGAACACGCCCCGCTCCGCGTTCGCCGCGTACGGATGGCCGAGGGCGGCGACGAAGACTACGTTCGCGTCGGTCGGATGGACGACGACGCGGCCGATCTGCTGCGAGTCGGCGAGGCCGATGTGCGTCCACGTCTTGCCGCGGTCGCTCGACTTGTACATGCCGTCGCCTTGGGCGATGTCGGAGCGCATGTCCGCCTCGCCGGTTCCGACGTAGATCACGTTTGGGTCCGACGGCGCCACGGCCATCGCGCCGATCGAGCCCGTCGGCTGGCCGTCGAAGATCGGCTGCCACGTCCGTCCGGCGTCGATCGTTTCCCACACCCCGCCGTTGACGCTGCCGAAGTAGAAATGCTCCGGCTCGCCGGGCACGCCGGTGACCGCCAGCACGCGTCCGCCGCGGAAGGGGCCGATGAGGCGCCAGCGCAGCTCCTGGAAGTGAGCGGGATCGACTGCTGCATTGGCACAAATCGGCAACAACAGAAGCAGGCAGCCGGCCAGGCGGCGCAGGAGCATCGATGGACCTCCAAACAATTGATATCGTCGCGGCGCGCGGGCGCGCGAAACGCGATTATTCACGATTCCTCGGCGCGCCGATCAAATCGAAACGAAAGGTTTTTATGCACCGACTCTACTCGGTTCTGCTGATCCTGACGATGGCGGCTACGGCCGCGGCGCAGACGAATCCGTTCTTCGCGCCGAGTCCCCTCCCCTTCCAGGCCCCGCCCTTCGACAAGATCCACGACTCCGACTACAAGCCCGCCCTCGAGGAAGGGATGAAGCAACAGATCGCGGAGATCGAGGCCGTCGCCAACAACGCCGAGGCACCGACGTTCGCGAACACGATCGAGGCGATGGAGAAGAGCGGCGCGCTGCTGACGCGCACGGCCAAGGTCTTCTTCGCCATGACCCAGGCCAATACGAACGACACGCTGCAGAAGCTCGAAGGGGAAGAATCGCCGAAGATCGCGGCGCACAACGACGCCATCAACCTCAATCCGAAGCTGTTCGCGCGCGTGAAGGCGCTCTACGACAAGCGCGACTCCATCGGCCTCGACGCCGAGTCGAAGTTCCTCTTGGAGCGCTACTACCGCAACTTCGTCCGCGCCGGCGCGCTGCTGAGCGAGGCGGACAAGACGCGCCTGAAGGCGCTGAACCAGGCCGACTCGAAGCTGCAGACGGAGTTCCACGACCACGTCCTCGGCGACACGAACGCCGCGGCCATCGTCATCGACGACAAGTCGCTTCTCGACGGCATGAGCGACGCCGACGTCGCCGCGGCGGCCGAGGCGGCGAAGGAGCGCGGGCTCACCGGCAAGTGGGTCCTCGTCGTGCGCAACACCACGCAGCAGCCGCAGCTGGCCTCGCTGAAGAACCGCGACCTGCGCAAACGTCTGCTGGCGGCGTCGGAGGCGCGCGGCCGCCACGGCGGACCCAACGACACGCGCGGCATCGTCGTCCGCCTCGCCCACATCCGCGCCGAGAAAGCGAAGCTCCTCGGATATCCGAACTGGGCCTCGTACGTCCTCGACGACCAGATGGCCAAGACGCCGGCGAAGGCGTTCCAGCTGATGACCGATCTCGTCCCCGGCTCGACCAAGAAGGCGCGCCAGGACGCGGCGCGCATGCAGAAACAGGCCTCGCATCCCATCGCCGCCGCGGATTGGGAGTTCTACGCGGAAAAAGTCCGCCAGAAGGAGTACGCGCTCGACGAGGCGCAGGTGAAGCCGTACTTCTCGCTCGACCACGTGCTCAACGACGGCGTGATGTACGCGGCGCACGAGATGTACGGGATCACGTTCAAGCAGCGCACGGACCTGCCGGTCTATCACCCCGACGTGAAGGTCTACGACGTGATCGACGCCGACGGCAAGCCGCTGGCGATCTGGTACGCGGACTATTACGCGCGGCCATCGAAGAGCGGCGGGGCGTGGGAGGACACGTTCGTCGATCAGTCCGGCCTCCTCGGCACGCACCCGGTGGTCTACAACGTCGCCAATTACACGAAGCCGGCGCCCGGACAGCCGGCCCTGCTGAGCTTCGACGACGTGACGACGACGTTCCACGAGTTCGGGCATGCGCTGCACGCGATGTTCTCGAACGTGAAGTACCCGACGTTCGCCGGCACGGCCACGCCGCGCGACTTCGTGGAGTTCCCGTCGCAGTTCAACGAGCATTGGGCGCTGGAGCCGTCGGTGTTCGCGAATTACGCGAAGCATTGGCAGACGGGCCAGCCGATGCCGAAGGCGCTCGTCGACAAGATCAAGCGCTCGCGGAAGTTCGACCAGGGCTACGGCCTGACCGAGTACCTCGCCGCGGCGCTGCTGGACATGGCCTGGCACACGCTGCCGGTGAGCGCGCCGCTGCAGGACGCGGTGGCGTTCGAGAAGGCCGCCCTGAAGCGCTACCACATCGACATGCCCCAGGTGCCGCCGCGCTACCACACGACGTACTTCTCGCACATCTGGAACGGCGGCTACTCGGCCGGTTACTACGCCTACCTCTGGAGCGAGGTGATCGACGACGATGCCTACTACTGGTTCAAGGCCCACGGCGGCATGACCCGCGCGAACGGCCAGCGCTTCCGCGACATGATCCTCTCCCGCGGCGGCACGGCTCCCGCGGCGGACCTGTATCGCGCCTTCGCCGGGCACGAGCCGAGCGTGGAGCCGCTGCTGATCGAGCGCGGGCTGAAGGAAGCGCCGCCGGAGAAAGGCGGCGAGAAGTAGCTACTTCGTCAGGTACGCAATCCAGGTCATGAGCCCGCCCACGACGGCGAGCAGGGCCAGGGTGAGGATCGCGGTGAATGTGCCGGGGGAGAGTCCGACCTGCGTCCGATACGGATCGACGCCGGGCGGCAGCGCGGCGTCATTGAGGCGGGCCTGGCGCGGCCGCTTGAAGCGGATGCGGTTGTTGTCGAATTTCTCGAGCATGATCCAGCCGGAACGCGATTCCTCGTCGAGCAGCCGGCGGAGCCTGGCCGGTTTTCGAAAGGCCATCGTGTTGGAGCGGACGATCTTGAATTCCCAATCCTGACTCAAGTCATCGGACCCGTAGACCATCGTCTCTTCCTCGATCTGCTGCGCGCGGCGCGCCGCTTGGGCCGCCGCTGCAGCGGCCGCTGCAGCACCGCCTGCCATCGTCAGTCTCCTGTTTTGATGTCGAGACTTTACGTCAATGCGCGCGCCGGCGCACGGCGTAGTACGTGAAGGCCTGGGCGAGTGTGACGCGCAGGCTCTCCGACAGCGCGACCGTCACGTGCACCGCGCCGGAGGCGGGGGCGGGCGGCGTGAAGACGACGATCTCGGTCGGCGTGACGCTGACGACCGTTGCCTCGGCCCCGCCGATCTGCACGGTCGCGCCGGCGGTGAAGCTCGTGCCGTGGATGACGACGCGCGTGCCGCCGTTGGTGTCGCCGCTGTCGGGCGTGACGGCGGTGACGCGCAACTTCGGCAGGCGGAAATCGATGCCGGCGGTCGTGTTCCGGCCGGCGACGATGACGGGCGTGCCGTAGCGCACCGGAACGTAGGGCGACGGGCCGATGGCGTCGACGCCGTAATCGCCGCCGGCGAGATCGCTCATCGTGTAGTTGCCGTTCGCGTCGGTGAGCGTGACGGTATCCGTCGGACCGGACGCGTGGATCGTCACGCCCGCAATGCCCGCGCCCGTGGCGTCGTCGACGACGCGGCCGCGGATCGCGCCGGTGAAGACCGCCGGCTGCAGCGCGAAGTCGACCGTCCGTTCGTTGCCGTCGGGAACGACGACGAGCTCGCGGTACGTCTGGGCGATGTGGCCCGCCGCGTCGGCGGCGACCGTGACCGGAACTTCGTCGACCGGCCAGCGGTACGCGCCGCTGTCGCCGGTGTACGTCGCGTCGGTGCCGTTGAACGTCACGCGCGCGCCGGCGATCGGCGCGCCGGTCAGGGCGTCGGTGACGACGCCGTGGATCACGCCGCGGCGAGAGAGGCGGAAGTCGACGCCTGCGTTCGCGCCGAGGTGCACCGGCGTGCGCGTCGAGGCGTGATAGCCGAAGGCCTCGGCGTTCACCGACATCGACGGCGTACGGCTGAGGATCTCAATCGTGTAGTCGCCGCTGTCGTCGCTGACCGTGTTCTGCACGAATTCGCCGGCGGCGTCGAAGACGCGGACGATCGCGTTGACGATCGGAGCTCCGCTCACGGCGTCGGTCACGCGGCCGCTGATCGTCGTTCGCTGCGAGCGCGACTGCAGGTCGACGTGCAGTGT
>JBKOUP010000201.1:0-3939 GCA_046723495.1 Acidobacteriota bacterium | reverse complement strand
CAGGAGGAGTTCATGCCGACAAAGATACAAACCGACGCGATATCCCTGCTGAAAAAAGACCACGAGAAGGTCCGCGGGCTGCTCTCCAAGCTCGAGCGCGCCGCCGAGCGCAACACGACGCAGGCGGAGCAGCTCCTTGCGCAGATCGACCGCGAGGTGAAGATCCACTCGCAGATCGAGGAGGAGATCTTCTATCCCGCGTTCCGCGACGCCGCGCAGGCGCGCGACGACCGCGAGCTCTACTTCGAGGCGAAGGAAGAGCACCACGTGGTGGACATGGTCATGCCCGAGGTCAGCGAGTTCGATTCGGAGGAAGAGTTCGCGGCCAAGGCGAAGGTGCTGAAGGACCTCATCGAGCATCACGCCGACGAGGAAGAGAAGCAGATGTTCCCGAAGGCGCGGAAGCTGTTCGACCGCGACGAGCTTCGCGAGCTCGGGGACCGGCTGAAGGAGCGGAAGAAGGAGTTGATGCGGTAGGGCAGGGGACGGGTGACAGGTGACGGGTAACAGGTTTTATGGCTGTGACCTGTTCCCTGTTCCCCGTTCCCTTTCGTGCAGCGCCGCGTTGATCCGCCCCAGCAGGATCCGCGCGACGCGCAGGTCGTGGCCGGCGTCGATCAGCAGCAGCGTGATGTCGCCGCCGCTCCACATCAGTCCGGCGATGACGAGGAACTTCGTCGCTTCGCCGATCAGCGTCATCAGCGCGCCGGTGCCTTCGGCCATGATCCCGGTGACCACCTCGCCGATGAGCATGATCACCATCAGCACCGCCAGGATCTTGAACAGCCGCGCGATGTAGCGCAGCGTCACGTACGGTTCGAGGTCCTCGCCGCGCACTTCTTCTTCGGTCGCGCGCTTGTCGCCGGCCTTGCGCACCGGTGGCGCGCCGCAGGCGGGACACGTCTTCGACGGATCGGTCCGCTGCGTTCCGCACTCCGGGCAGACGAGGGCGAGATTCGGTGGGGCCACTTCGCTCATGAGCAGTTCTCCGAAAAGTCAGCCACTGCCGGTTCCGCGCCAGCGCGCGCGGTAGCCGCGCACGTCGATGTGCGTGAACGGGCCGTGACCGCAACATGCGGAATAGACGCCAACGCCGCCGATGAGCTCGGGATGCTTTCGCTCGACGCGCTCGACCGCCTGCAGGATGACCTCGGCGTCGCGCACGTCGACGCGGCCGTCGCCGTTGAGATCGTCCATCGCGCCGTTGCCGTCGTTGTCGATGAAGACATCCGAGGCGTCGCCGTACATGTGGCGGCTCAGGTTGGCGCGCCCCTGCGTGTTGCCGCCGGTGTAGTTGTACTCGGGCGTGCGGAAGCCGCTCATGATCGTCAGGTGTCCGACCGGATAGCCCATGGCCTGGAGCTCCGCGATCGTCAGCTCCAGCTTGTCGACGAGCTTCGGATTCAGCAGCAGGTACTTCGGCCAGACGTTCGGCTGATCCTTTGTCAGGAAGTCGCGCAATTTGAAGTGCTCGGAGACGGGCGTGTCGGCGTTCTCCGGCGTGACCTGGATGAAGCCGGTCGGGTTCGAGTACGCCGGCGTTTTCGGTTTTCCGCGTTCAAAGGGCCAATTGCCGAGGTAGTAGAGGCCGATGCGGCCGTGCTGTTTTTCGGCGAAGGGGACGAGCGTGATGACGCTGAAGTCCTTGATCGGGCGCGTGGCCTGGTCGAGCTGCACGGCCATGTTGTAGATGCCGGGATTCGCGGGAGCGACGAAGTCGGAGGAGACGGCGTTGTCGCCCTTCGTCAGCACCGCTTTCGCGCCGGCGGGCGCGCCGGTGGCGATGGTCTTCCCCGGCGCGATCGTTTCGAAGCGCAGCTTGCCGCTCGCGCCGCGCAGCGGGTCGATGAAGTTGAGCATGGCGTCGCTCAGATACGCCGGCGCGGCCGACGGCTGCGTCAGCGCCGCGGTGATCTGCCGCGTCGGCGCGGGCATCGGCGTCGATGCCGCCGGCGTGCGCGCGGTCTGGCGCTGCTGCATGACGGCGTCGTGAATCGCGCCGACCCACGCCGTCGCGTAGAGGAGCACGAGCACGACCGCGCTCCAGGTGAAGATGTGCTCCTGGCGCTCGGTGACGAGGCCGCGGTAGATGCGATGACGCCGGCGGTCGTCGGGATAGAGAGCGTGCTCTGCCACCGCCGGACAAGGCTTCACGGTTCGTGCCGAAGGGCTGTGCGCGGGTTGAAACCCGCGCCACATGCGATGTGGGGCGGATTTCAATCCGCCCTCCTGCCTACGGAAAATACCCGTTCGGTATCCGCAACTGCTGCCCCGCGCTCGAGGCGATCTTCAGCGCATGCCAGGAGTCGACCGCGGCGGGATCGGAGTAGAAGACGAGCTGGTACTGCTGGCGGAGCTCCTGGGCGAGCTTGGCGTAGACGGCGGGGAGCTCGTCCTCCTTCTGGATGATGAAGTACGTCGCCCCGGTGTCGCGGGCGATGCCGTCGAGCTTCCGCGCCTGCAGGTGGCCGATGCCGAATTTCATCAGCCGCGCCAGGGCCTTGTTCTTGATGATCGGATAGACCGGCACGCCGGCGTAGCGCGCGTAGTGGGTGAGGTGCTCGAGCTTGAACTTGCTGCCCTGGTCGACGCCGTCGGTGAGGACGACGAGGGCGTGCCGGCCGGGCTGCTTCTGCAGCTCGTACAGCATTTCGATGCACGTGTCGTACAGATGCGTCTCCCCCTCGGGCTGGACGCGGTCGACCGTCTCGGCCGCGGCCTTGTAGTTGTTCGTCCATCCCGTCAGCCAGAAGACGCGCTGGTTGAAGCCGACGATGGCCAGGCGGTCCTGCGGCCGCAGCAGCCGCTGCGCGAACTGCTTCGCCGCGGCCTTGACGACGGGCAGCTCCTCGAGCATCGACTCGCTGTAATCGATCAGCAGGATGACGTAGAGCGGCTGGTCGGAGGCGGGGACGAGCTGCTCGATCTTGCGCGGATTGCCGTTGTCGAGCAGCGACAGCTCGCCAAGCTGCGGCGCGCGCTCGCCGCCGACGACGGAGAGCGGCACCTGCTGGAGCTCGACGTCGACCTGGTCGCTCGGATGCGTGCCGAAGAAGAGGACGTCGTTCGCTTCGCTGCCGTCGCCCGCGCGCGCCACCACGCGCGCGTAGACCGCCTTTGGAAACTTCGCCGCGTCGAACGGCGCGGCGTACGGCGGCTTCGTGACCGTGGCGATCTTCTCCTCGCCGGCGAAGAAGTCGACGCCGGTGACCGCGGTCTGCAGCGGCGCGACGATGCTGGCCTGCAGCGCGCCGCCCGCCGTCGTCAGCCGGACCCGGAACGGCGGCTTCGGATCGTTGATGACCATCTCGTCCTCGCCGGCGACGTTGTTCTGGGCGTCGTAGCCGACGGCGCGGACGCGCAGCCGTCGCAGGTAATCGCCGACGAGCACCGGCAGGGCCATCGAGCGCCCCCGCCCGGTCGAGTAGTAGGCGTTGTTGATGAAGAGGTCGACGCGGGCGACGTTGTCGGCGGTCGAGATGGGCACGAAGTAGCGGCCGTGGACGATGTGGTCGGGCTTTTCGGTGATGCGGACGGATTGGGCGGAGGCCGTCGCAAAGCAGAAAGCAGAAAGCAGAAAGCAGAAAGCCTGGCGGGTCACGCGCGCTTCAACGCGTCCGCGATCGATGCGATTTCTGCTTTCTGCTTTCTGCCTTCTGCTTTCACCTGATCCATCGTGCACTGCTCCGGCGCCTTGTCCGGCCGCCAGCGCAGGAACTTCGATCCGTGGCGGAAGCGTCCCTGCGAGAAGTAGTCGTACTCGACCTCGCAGACGAGCGTGGGCCGGACCGGCACCCATTCGCCCGTCCGCTCCGTGGCCCAGCGGCTCGGGCCGCCGGGGACGCGCACTTCGAACGGATTCTCCGCGCGCATGGCCTCGAGCTTCGCCGTCAACTCCTCGCGGTCCGACTTCTTGATCGACGACGTGTGGCCGATGTA
>JBKOUP010000089.1:0-4800 GCA_046723495.1 Acidobacteriota bacterium | reverse complement strand
GCCACGGTCGCCGGATAATTAAAAAGCCCTCCTGATTGGCCCGCACCGGTTTGCCTTCCAGGTTGACGACGTCGGCGACTATTCCGGGAAGCGGCAGCGTCCCCGAGCCGGGCTTCAGCGGGATCGCGCCAGGCATTGCAGAGATCATGATCGCGCCCGTCTCCGTCTGCCACCACGTGTCGACGACCGGACAGCGGTCGCCGCCGATGTTCTTCGAATACCAGATCCACGCCTCGGGATTGATCGGCTCGCCGACCGAACCGAGGAGGCGGAGCGACGTCAGGTCGTGTCCCTTCGGATGCTGCTCGCCCCACTTCATGAACGCGCGGATCGCCGTCGGCGCCGTGTAGAGAATCGTGATCTTGTGCTTCTCGATGAGCGCCCAGAAGCGATCCTGCTTCGGCCAGTCGGGCGCGCCCTCGTAGACGAACACCGTCGCGCCGCAGGCCAGCGGGCCGTAGACGACGTACGAGTGCCCGGTGACCCAGCCGATGTCGGCGGTGCACCAGTAGACGTCGGAATCCTTCAGGTCGAAGACCCACTTGCACGTGGCGTAGCAGCCGGTGAGGTAGCCGCCCGTGGTGTGGATGATGCCCTTCGGTTTGCCCGTCGTTCCCGACGTGTAGAGCGTGTAGAGCATCTGCTCGGAGTCGACCCACTCCGGCTCGCACGTGGTGGGCTCGTCCTTGACGATGTCGTGGTACCAGAGGTCGCGGCCGCCGTGCATGGCCACGGTCTCGTCCATCTCGTCGGTGGCCTGGCGGCGCATGGCCACGATGACGTGCTCGATCGACGGCGTGTCGGCGACGGCGGCGTCGGCGAGCTTCTTCAGCGGTACGAGCGAGCCGCGGCGATAGCCGGCGGTGGCGGTGATGAGGACCTTGGCCTGGGCGTCGTTGATGCGGTCGCGCAAGGCCTCGGAGGAGAAGCCGCCGAAGACGACGCTGTGCACCGCGCCGATGCGCGCGCAGGCCAGCATGGCCACGATGGCCTCGGGGATCAGCGGCATATAGATGGCCACGCGGTCACCGAGCTTGACGCCGAGTTTGCGCAGCGCGTTCGCGCAGCGGCAGACCTCCGCGTGCAGCTCGCGGTAGGTGAACTTCTTGACCTCGCCCGGCTCGCCTTCCCAGATCACGGCGATCTTGTCGCCGCGCGTGGCCAGGTGACGGTCGAGGCAGTTGTACGACGCGTTCAGCGTCCCGCCGACGAACCACTTCGAGTACGGCGCCTTCCACTCCAGCACCGTGTGCCATTTCGTCTTCCAGTCGAGCTGCTCGGCCCACGAGGCCCAGTACGCCTCGCGGTCGCCGACGTCGTAGACCTTGGCGTCGCCGGCGTTCGCGTTGCGCCGGAAATCCTCGGCCGGTTCGAAGGTGCGGGTCTCCTGCAAAAGGGCATCAATTTCGTTTGCCATCGCTGCGCTCCGAGTCGCGAATTCTAATACGCTTACAAACAATGTTCCTGCGCGTCCTGGGCGGTCTTGTGGTGCTGCTGGCGCTGCTGTGGGCGGTGGTCTACGCCGCGAACACGGCCGCGCTGCGCCGCGAGCGCGCCGCTCCGTGGCCGTACCAGCTGGGATCGATGAACGACGCGTCGCCGCGGCAGGCGCCGGCGACCTCGCCTCAGGCGCGCGAGGTGGCCATGCTGATCGACGTGCTCCACCTCGACGACGCCAGCCCGCGCGACTACGTCTTCGCGCAGACGGCGAAGAAGAACGACGCCATCGACCCCGTTCCGAGCGAGGCCGGACTGGCGGGACACGAGTCGCAGGTAGCGGACCTCGTGCGCGCGGTGCGCGGCGCCGGCGACCGCATCGTCTGGGGAGCCGAACTGGACTCCGATTCGATCGATGCCGCGGGCCTACTCCTCGGCGCTGCCGCGCTCGACCGCGCCCGCAACGGCGACGCCGCTACGGCCTGGGACGACCTGCAGGCGATGTGGATCTTGATGCGCTCGCTGAAGCGCGCCCCCGTCTCGTTCCAGGTGACGATGCCGATGCTCCGCCTGGAACGGCGTGCGAACGCGATCGCGCGCATGCTGCCGGGGCCGGCGCCGCCGTGGACCGCGGAGCTCGCGGCCATCGATCCGCGGCGCGACACGGCGGCGTTGATCCAGGAGTCGGAGATCGCCAGTACCGGCTACCGCGAGTCGATGCGCGGCCCGCTGATCGCCCTGCAGATTCTTTTCCGGCCGCTGCGCATGCATTACGACGTCTCGCAGATCCGGCACTCGCGCGCGGCCGTGGCGGCCATGGCGTCGTCGCCGCGCTGCCGCATCGACACCAAAGCGCTCGACGCCGCGCAACAGAACGCGCCGATGAGCCGGGCCTTCGAGGTCTATCGCACCGCGCGGATGGAGGCGGAGCTCGAGGCGACCTCGAAGGTGCTCGCGCTGAAGGCGGAGCGGGCCCGCCTCGGCAAGTGGCCGCCGGCCATGCCCGATGGCGGCGCGTCGCGCTGTGCCGAGAACCGCTGGATTTACGAGCCGAAGGCAGACGGATCGTCGATGACGTTGCGGATGTCGTGGGAAGTGGCCGCGGAGCCGAACGCGAAAAATCCGCCCGCGCTGCAGTTCGCGTATTGAGGCGATTCAGATACTGACTTTCGCCATCGACGCCACGATCGACTTGAAGATGCCGAGGCCGTCGGTGTTGCCGAGGAGCTCCTCGGCGCAGCGCTCCGGATGGGGCATCAGTCCCATCACGTTGCGCTCGCGGTTGCAGATCCCGCCGATGTTGCGCGCGGAGCCGTTCGGATTCGCCTCGCGCGTGACGCGGCCCTCGGTGTCGCAGTAGCGGAAGATGACCTGATTGTTTTTCTCGAGCTCGTCGAGCACGTCGTCGCCGGCGAAGTAGTTCCCCTCGCCGTGCGCGACCGGCATCCGCAGCACCTGGCCCGGCGCGAGCTCCGCGGTGAACGGCGTCGACGTCTGTTCCGTGCGCAGAAAAATGTCGCGGCTGACGAAGCGGAGGTGCTCGTTGCGCATCAGCGCGCCCGGCAGCAGGCCCGCCTCCGTCAGCACCTGGAATCCGTTGCAGATGCCGAGAACCAGGCCGCCATCCGCGGCGTGGCGGCGGATGGCCTCCATCACCGGCGCGAACTTCGCCAATGCACCGGCGCGCAGGTAATCGCCGTAGGCAAAGCCGCCGGGGACGATCACGCAGTCGGCGCCGCGGAGGTCGGTGTCCTTGTGCCAGAGGAGCTCCGCCTCTTCGCCGAGAATGTCTTTGGTGACATGGAGCGCGTCGTGATCGCAGTTGGAGCCGGGAAGGACGACGATCGCGAATTTCATCAGTGCACCACCGCGGCGCGCGGCACTTTGTAGATTGTAAGGTAGCCGGCGCGCTCCGTCGTCACCAGCGCGTTCGCGGCGCGGTCGTACGCCAGCGCGTACGCGCTCACGCCGTAGAGCGACAGCGGCGTGACGCGCGGCGAGCTCACCGCGGTGCTGGCGTCGCAGCGGCGCTCGGCGTAGAGGACGACGCCGTTCGCGCCGAGGGCGGCGATTTGCGGGCCGCCGCCGGCCAGGCAGATGTGATGGCGCTCGACCGCATCGGCCGCGGCGATGTGCATCGAATTCGCGCCGAGGGTGACGAGGACGTCGCCGGCGAAGAGCGCCGCGTCGATCGGGCCGGATGTTTTCAGCGGCGCGCGCGCGCGCTCCGTGAACGTGCTCGTGTCGAAAAAGACGGCGCCGTCGCCGGCGATCACGGCCAGCGTCTTCGCGTTCGCGGCGATCGCCGTCGGATCGCTGACGTCGAGGGCATGCAGTTCGCGCTCGCCGTTGCCGTCGTAGACGTGCACGCGCCGGCCGAGGAGGTAGACGTAGCGGCCGCGCGGATCGGGGAGGGCGTCGCGGATCGGCTCGCCTTCGATGGTGATCTCGCGAAGCACGGCCAGATCGGGGAGCGAGAGAATCGTGGCGCTCTCGTCGCTGCCGTTGGCGACGAAGAGCCGCGCGCCGCTGATGCGCAGCGTGACCAGCTCCTTCGTCGAGGCGATCTCGGCGGAGTCGAGGACGACCTTCTTCTTCACCGCCCCCGTTTTCGGATCGATCGCCACCACCGCTTGCGGCTGCGCCAGCCCGACGTAGATCGTGCCGTCGTCGCCGACGGCCACGCCGTGCGGATCGCCGGCCAGAGCCCAGCGGCGCACGACCTTCGCGTCGTGCGCAGGCACGGTCGGGAGCGTTTCGGCTTGAAGGGAGACCGCTGCGGACAAGGTGAGCAGCACGAGCTGCGCGAGCCTACTCCTCGAGTGTGTAGGAGAAGTTTTCGATGACTGGATTCGCGAGGAGTCGTTCACACATTTGTCGAAGCTGCCTTTCGACGTCTTCCCGTGACTGCCCACTGTCCGCAAGCACAATCCGGAACAGTTTGCCGGCGCGGACATCTTCCACGCCGCCGAAACCGAGCGAGCTCAGCGAATGGGCGATTGCTTTGCCTTGGGGGTCGAGGACGGAGGGCTTGAGCTCGACGATGACGGTCGCTTTCATGCGCCGGGAGACTACACCAGGAGGTGAAGAAATGTGGGGCGGGATTCATCCCGCCCGCGCGGACTGAAGTCCGCGCCACATCGTTCAGTCTTTTTCGATCCACGACGTCGTCCGAATCTCCTCCACCCGTCCGTCGATGAAGATGATCGTCGTGTCGAGCTTGCGGGCGTAGTCGCTGACGTAGCTCCACAGCTCCACCGTTTTGCCGTCGAAGCGGAGACGGACCTCGCGACGCTCCGGCGCCTTCTGCATCGTGGCGCGGACCTCGGCGATCGACTGGCCCACGGCGACGCGGTTCAGCCT
>JBKOUP010000466.1:0-5272 GCA_046723495.1 Acidobacteriota bacterium | reverse complement strand
GCGCCGAGGCGCTGCATCTCAGAACTCGTGCCGTTGAAGGGCGCCATCGGCTCTTTCGCCGCGCGATTGCGCACCAGCTCGAGGATCCCGAAGAGGCCGATCGAGCGGACGTCGCCGACCGAGGCATGCTTCTCCTTCATCTCGGCGTGCAGCTCTTTCATCACCCGTCCCATCTGCTGCACGTGGTTCATCGTGTCGTCGTCGATCATCACCTGCAGGCACGCTTCCGCCGCGGCCAGGCTCATCGGATGCGCGTTGTAGGTCAGGCCGCCGTAGTAGACGTTGCGGTCGAAGTACGAGGCCACGCGGTCGCTCACGGCGACGGCGCCGAGAGGCAGGTACGCCGACGTCAGGCCCTTGGCCATCGTGATCATGTCGGGGACGACGTTCCAGCGATTGCAGGCGAACCAATGCCCCGTCCGGCCGAGGCCGCACATCACCTCGTCGCAGACGAGGAGGATGCCGTGACGGTCGCAAATGTCGCGCAGGCCCTGCAGGTATCCGTCGGGCGGCACGATCAGGCCGTTCGTCCCCGTCACGGTCTCGATGAACATCGCCGCGATGGTGTGGCCGCCTTCGTACATGATCGTTTCCTCGACCTCGTCGAGGCAGCGCTGCGTGAAGGCGGCCTCGCTGTCGCCGTCGCGGTAGAGGTGGCTGCGGTACTTGTAGGGATCGAAGAAGCGGACGACGCCGGGGATGCCGGGCTCGTTCGCCCAGCGGCGCGGATCGCCGGTGAGGGAGATCGCGCCGGCGGTGGCGCCGTGGTAGGAGCGGTAGCGGACCATGATCTTCTGCCGCCCGCTGACCATGCGGGCCATGCGGATGGCGTTCTCGTTGGCCTCGGCGCCGCCGAGGGTGAAGAAGAAGCGGTTCAGATCGCCGGGGGTGAGCTCGGCGAGCATCTTGCCGAGGCGCGCGCGCACGGCCGTGGCCATGCCGGGGCCGGCGTAGACGAGCTCGTCGGCCTGGCGCTTGATGGCCTCGATGACGCGCTTGTCGCCGTGGCCGATGTTCACGCACATCAGCTGCGAGTTCATGTCGATGTAGCGCTTGCCGTCGGCGTCCCAGAAGTAGATGCCTTCACCGCGGACCATGGGGATGGGGTTCACGCTGGCCTGCGCGGACCAGGAGAAGATGGAGTGGCGCTTGGTGAGCGCGACCATCTCCGCCGCGGTCATGGTGCCATCGAGGATTTCCGTCGTCGTCATGGCCGCATTCTATTCCTCTCGCAGATGTCGAGCGCCGCGCGCGCGGCCGCGGCAACGTCGGGGTCTTCGTTGTCGACGTACTGCTCGATCAGCGCGCCCGCGTCGTCGGTGGCGATGTCGCCGAGGATGGTGAGGATGGTGGTCATCTGCTCGCGGCGGGCCAGCGCCTCGCGGAGGATCGGGACCGAGCGCGCGCCGTTGCGCACGAGGAACATGCCGGCGAGCATGCGCACGGTCTCGTCGCCGGAACAGAGGTCGGCGATGAGGCGCCGCCCCGCGGCGTCTGAGCCGAGGCGGAGGGCGGCGCTCTTGCCGAAGGCGGAGAGCGCGCGGGCGAGCTTCACCCCTACAGCATGGCCGGAACGTTGTACTTCGTCCAGATCGCCGGGTCGTGCGTGGCGGAGTGGTTGAACCACACCGGGAGGACGTGCTCGTTGTAGCGCGGGTCGGCGAAGCGGGAGCCGCTGCCGTCGGCGAGGAGGACGATGTCGAGCTTGACGCGGATCGACACGACCTTCTGCACCGCGGCGAAGTTCATGTTGTAGAGCGACGGGTGCACCGGCGACGACAGGAACACGGCCCGTCCGAAATTCACGTTGCGCCAGCTGGCCAGCATCGACACGCTCGTGCCGTGGCTGTGGGCCATGAACGAGAGGCCGTCCGCATTGTGCGAGTGAATCCAGGCCACGAGGTCGCTGGCGCCCTGGTCGCGCGCGCCGGGGCTGTAGCCGCCGCTCCACTTGTACACGTCGGCGCCGCTGTAGAGGTCGTTCCAGACGTTGTGATCGACGTAGCTCCAGAAGTCGCCGTTGGGGCGCCACCACGTGCCGTTTGCGGCGAACGTGCCGTGGATCATCGTCGAGGTGTACGCCGTCCCCTCGGCCGGCGGCTCCGGCTCGATCGTCAGGCGCTGCAGCGCCGGATCCTCGGGGCGGTAGCGCGCCAGGGCGGTGGCGGCGAGGTCGCGCACGAGCTCGTCGTCGTTGCGCGTGCCGTCGACGAGGATCCGGTACGGCTTGGCCGGCTCCGTGGTGATCGCCAGCGCCGCGTGGGCCGCGGCCACGCGCACGAGCGGATGGGGATGATCGAGCGCGGCGTGCGCCAGCGCCGCGGCCGACGTCGTCGACTGCGTGGCGTAGAGATCGGCGGCCATCGTGGCCATCGTGCCCGCGGCCGTATCCGATGGCACCGCGCCGAGCGCGCCGAAGCGCTTCTCCAGCGCCGCGCGCGGTGAAAGCCGGCGCGCCGGCGGCACGAGGCGCGGGATCGGGAAGTCGTCGAGCTCGTCGTGGATCAGCATGTCCGCCGGCTGCGCCGTCACCGCGGAGCGGGCCTGCAACGCCGCGCGATCGCCGCGCATCTGCGCGCCGACGGCCAGCAGGATCGCCGCCTGGGCCTGCACGGACACCGGGTCTTCGAGCGACGTGAACGCGTCCGGCCCTTTCGGCGGATTCTCGGTTGTTTCCTTCATTGCGGCAGTGTACGCCGGCCGACAATCGTGGTGGCGGCGAGGTAGCCGGTGGTGTTCAGCACCGTCGCGAACAAGTCGGGGATGACGTCGACGGCGATCAAAATCCCGATCCCCTCGGCCGGCAAGCCGATGGCGAGGAACAGCGGCGTGAGCATGATGAACGCGCCACGCGGAATGCCGGGAACAGCGAAGGCGAGGAAGACCGCGGCGAAGGCGATCGTCGCCAGCGCGCCGGCGTGCAGCGGCACTCCGTAGAACCAGCCGACGAAGAGCGCGCCGACGGTCCACGACACCGGCGCGGCGATCTTGAACATCGACACGGAAAGGGGAAGAACGAAGCCGACGACTTCGTCCGGCAGCTCGAGATTTTTCTCCGCCGTCTCGACGAGTGCAGGAAGGGTGGCGATCGACGAGCTGGAGCTGAAGGCGATGAGCTGCGGCTCCAGCGCCGCGCGCGCGAAGCGGCGCATGGGGATGTGCGCGGCAAACGCGACGACCGGATAGAGCAGCAGGATGACGACGATGCAGGCGATGGAGTAGGCGACGATGTAGAAGCCGATGCCGCCGGCGATCGTGCCGCCGGCGTGCACGGCCAGCGGCAGGACGAGGGCGAACACGCCGAGGGGCGCGGCCAGGATGACCCAGCGGACGACGACGAGCATGGCGTCGCTGAAGGCGCGGAAGAAATTCGTCAGCGTCTCGCGCGACGCCTGCGGGCTACGCGCGATGCCCAACGCCAGGAGCAGCGTGAAGAGGATCAGCGGCATCATCGCGCCACTCGCCGCGGCGGCGATCGGATTCGCCGGCAGGAGCGACGTCAGCCACGCGGAAAACGTCTGCGCCTGCCCGCCCGCGGCGATCTCGCTGGCGGCCTCGGTCGCGCCGGCGGGGAGCTGCTGCACGCCGCGCTGCGGGAGGAGCGCGAAGAGCGCCGGCGCGAAGGGCATGATCACGGCCGCGGTGCCGGCCCCGAGGAGGACGAAGACGAGCAGCGTCCGCCCGCCGAGGCGGCCGATGGCGCGGATGTCGGCGACCGAGGCCACGCCGGTGATCAGCAGCGACACGACGAGCGGGATGACGGTCATGCGGATGGCGTTGACCCACAGCGCGCCGATGGGGGCGATGGCGTCGGCGGCGCGGATGAGCGGGGTGTTGCCGGTCGCGGCGAAGAAGACGCCGAGGACGATGGCGGCGACGAGGGCGAGGAGGACGCGCGTGCTTTCTTTCATCGTTGTAGTCCCTCGCCCCGCGAAGCGGGGAGAGGGTGGCGCGCAGCGCCGGGTGAGGGGCGATGACTGCAGGATGGCGCCCCTCATCCGCCGCTTCGCGGCACCTTCTCCCCGCGAGCGGGGAGAAGGAACTGGATACGCTACATCATCAAGTCGCCGCCGTTGATGTCGAACGACGCGCCGGTGATGTAGCCGGCGGCCTCGGAAGCGGCGAAGCAGATCAGGTCGGCGACCTCGCGCGGCGTGCCGAGGCGCGGGACGGGGTAGCTCGCGGCGAGGTGCTGCAGCAGATCGTCCGAGGCGTTCTCGCGCGTCAGCTCCGTGTCGATCATGCCGGGGCAGACAGCGTTGACGGTGATGCCGAACTTGCCGAGCTCCTTCGCCGCGGCGCGGGTCAGGCCGAGGAGGCCGGTCTTCGAGGCGGTGTAGTGCGCGCCGCCGAGGGTGCTGACCATCCGCCCGGCGGACGAAGAGATATTGATGATGCGGCCGTAGCCCTGCGCCTTCATGGCCGGAAGGACGGCCTTCGTCATCAGGAACGGCGCGGTCATGTTGACTTCGAGGGCCTGCCGCCACTCCTCGGCGGTGAGGTCGGGAAAGCGCGTGGAGCGGGCGAACGCGGCGTTGTTGACGAGGACGTCGACGCGGCCGAAGCGGTCGAGCGTCCGCTGCACGATCTCCTCGGCGACGCCGGGCGCGGCGACGTCGCCCGGCACGGCCAGAGCGCGCTCGCCGATCGATTTGGCCAGCTCGTCGGCGCGATCCGCGCCGCGCGCATTCACGGCCACCGAGGCGCCGCGCTCGTGGAAGCGCTCCGCGGCGGCCCGGCCGAGGCCGCGCGACGCGCCGGTGACAATCACGACGCGGTTGGCGAAGTCGTCCATTGAGACAGACGGTAAAGTGATTGGCGATGAAAGTCACGCGCACGGCCTCGGCGGCGTTCACGGCGGAGTTCGAAAGCGACGAGGAGCTGCGCGCCGAGCAGGCCGCGAATCTGTCGTTCGGCGCGCTGGCGCTGCCGACCGAGGAGAGCGTCGCGCGCGACACGACGTTGCTGGTCACGCTGCGCGGGCCGGGCGGCGGGGAAGTGAACGTGAAGGCGACGGTGGTCGGCTCGATGCCGGGGACGCTGGCGCTGGCCATCGACGGCGATCCCGACGAGATCGTGCAGCGGCTGTCCGCAGCCGAAACGGAGAAACCAGTGAACCCGTGGGACCGCCTGCGCGCGCTGTCGCAGATGGAGAAGCTGCTCCTGGCCGTGAAGGCCGACCGCTCCGAGCGCGCCATCCTGACGCAGGACAACGATCCGCGCGTGCTGCTCTCGCTGCTGCGCAATCCGCGGCTGACGGTCGACGAGGTCG
>JBKOUP010000015.1:0-9232 GCA_046723495.1 Acidobacteriota bacterium | reverse complement strand
GCTCCGACGGCTGCGCGCGGCTCTCGCGGCCGCGCACGAGAAAATTCGTCAGCTCGCGGAGTTGCACGTACTCGAGGCGCAGCTCGCGGCGTGGATCGCGGCCGGGAATCGACACGCGGCAAACCGCGGGGATCAGCGCCTGCTCCTCCGCTTCCGTCCAGCGGCGCAGATTTTTTTCGAAATCGTCGAGGGCGACGTCGAGCGCCGTCTTGTCGTTGCGGCGCAGCGCGCCGGCGAAGTCGTTGAAGCGGTCGCGGAGCGCGCCCTGTCCTTCCAGCAGCCATTCCAGCGAGCGCGTCACACCCCGGCCAGCCCCGGCTCGATGCGCGTCAGCCCCTCGTCGATCGCCCAGAGGTCCATCGACAGCGACACCACGTCGTCGATCTCCGCGATCGGCCGCGCGTCCTGGGTCAGGTCGATCGACTTCACGTAGCGCCCGCAGGTCTCGCAGGCCTCGATGCGCACCGCCGGGTAGGCGTCGCTCTTGTAGACCGGCAGCTTGTCGGGCTTGTCTTCCATGCACGACGGGCAGCAGATGCGGTTGAAGTTCCACTCCAGCCCGCAGAGCGCGCAGTGCAGCATGCGCATCCCCGCCTCGGCGTCGGGCAGCGCGCGGCGCGTGCTTACGATCGGCGCGCCTCCGCAGTACGGGCAATGCCCCGGATGGTGCACGCGGTCGAGCGTCGTGCCGCGCGCGCGCAGCACCTCTGTGTACGGGCGGAGGATGGCCCGCGAGAGGTAGTCGTATCCGCCGTTCCAATAAGTCATGAGCCGCGCGCGCGCGGTGTCGACATCATCGTCGAGGCGGACCAGCGCCTGCTCCACGAGCTGCTCGGGGCCGCGGTCGGCGACGATGCGCAGGAACGGCTCGACCAGCGGCAGGAGATGATCGACGTCGACGGCGGCGGACGATTCGAGCCCCGCGGCGATCGCGCCTTGCGCACGGCAGAGCAGCGAAACGAACGAGAGAACGTCCGACGGCGGCAACGCGTCGGCGCGCGCGGAGCGCCGTTCGAACTCCGCGCGCACCGAGGTGGAAACGATCATTTCTTCTCGACGTCTTTGAGCCAGCCGGGGTGATGCAGGCGCGCCCATGGCCGCGTCACCGTCCCGCGCACCATCGACCGGAACGTCCCCGGCTCCGCGGCCGTGCCGAGGTAGATGTGCGTCACGATGCCGATGAAGAAGAGGATGAACGTGATGTCGTGGAGGATGATGGCCAGCTCGCGCACGATCGGCGGGAACCTCAGCGGGAACCACATCACCACGCCGCTGACCAGCAGTCCCAGCGCGCCGAGCGTCACGGCCCAGAAAAACCCCTTCTGCCCGGCGTTGTACTTTCCGACCTCGTAAGCCGGGTCGTCTTCGTAGCGCATGTACGCGGTCAGCTTCGACGGCCGCCACCATCCCTTCTCCTCGGAGCGGAAATGCATGTCGCCGAGCCAGTGGAAGAACTGCAGCACCGAGACGAGGAAGAACAGCACGCCGGCGTACGGATGGATCACCCGCGCGACCTCAAGCCCGCCGACCATGGCCGCCATCCAGCGGAAGATCGGCGCCCAGATCGGCATGCCGGTGATGAGCGAGAGGAAAAACGTGAGCGCGACCGACCAGTGGATGAGGCGCGAGGCCCGGCGGTGGCGGACGATCTCGCCGCCGACGACGACGTTCTCCTGAGTCCGGGCCACGACCACGGGAGTGTGGGCGTACGTGTCACTCATTGGACTTTCTCCTCCGGCTCAACTTCCTTCGGCCCGTACTTCGTGTAATGCGTGAAGACCGCGAAGATGGAGAGGAACGCGGCGATCACCCCGACGGGGCGGAGGATCTGCTTCCACATCCGCACGCCGATGGGAACGTGCGGATCGGGCGGGAGCGAGTACCACTCCGGCTTGTTGTGCTTCAGCACCGTCACCACCGAGGTCCCGCCGACGCCCGGCGGGTCGTACAGCACCGCGTCCGTGAATCCCGCTTCCTTCAACTGCTTCACGCGGAGGTTGCCGAGGGCGACCATGTCTTCCTTCGTGCCAAAGTTGAGGCAGCCGGTCGGACACGCTTTGATGCACGCCGGCTCCAGGCCGACTTCGACGCGGTCGACGCAGAGCGTGCACTTGGCCATCTTTCCGGTCGTGGCGCTGAACTTCGGCACCTCGAACGGGCAGCCGGTCGCGCAATAGCCGCAGCCGATGCAGGCCTCCGGGTTCACGTCGACGATGCCGTTCGCGTATTGCACGATCGCGCCCGGCGCCGGACACGCCGCCAGGCAGCCGGGCTCCGCGCAGTGCATGCACTGGTCCTTGCGCATCAGCCACGACAGGCCGTCGGCGGTATCGACTTCGCGGAACTTGATCAGGTTCCAGAACTCGGCATCGAGCTCCGGAAGGGTCTGATACGAGCCCGTCTGCGTCGTCGGCACGCGTTTGAGATCGTTCCATTCCTGGCACGCAGCCTCGCAGGCCTTGCAGCCGATGCAGGTCGACGTGTCGATGTACTTCGACACCGTGGGGAGCTGGCGGATGCCGGTCTTCGTTCCCCACATCGATGCGGAGGAGCGCTGGATTTCTAGCGTTTGCGATGCCATCGTCGCCTCCTCACGCTTTCTCGAGAGTGACAAGGAAGGCCTTGTACTCCGGTGTCCAGGTGTTCGGGTCGCCCGACGACGACGTCAGGAAGTTCGCCAGCGGCCCGGTGTGGTTGGGCGCGCCGGCGTAGCCCCAGTGGATCGGGAATCCGATCTGCCAGACGCGCTTGCCGTCGACGTTGAGCTCCGGCAATCGTTTCGTGACCATCGCGGTCCCTTCGATCGAGCCGCGCGCCGACGTCACCTTCACCTTCGAGCCGTTGCCGATGCCCTTGTCCTTCGCCAGTCCCTCGGGGATCTCGACGAAGAAGCCGGGCGCCAGCTCGTTGAGCACGCCGGCTTGCTGGTGCTTGGTCCAGTAGTGGAAGTGCTCGGTGAGGCGGTACGTGGTGCAGACGATCGGGAACTTGTCCTTCGTCCCGAGCATGTCCTTGTCCGACTTCATCAGCAGCGCCACCGGGTTCGACGTCACCTTCGGATGCAGCGGATTGTCGATCGGCGCTTCGACCGCTTCGTAGTGCTCGGGGAACGGGCCGTCCTTGAGCGCCGGCGAGTACAGCCGTCCGACGCCCTCGGGGAGCATGATGAATGCGCCGAACGTTCCCGGCGGCGCGTCGGGCTTCATGTCCGGCACGTCGCCGACCCACTTCTCGCCGTTCCACTTGATGCCGACGCGCGTCGGATCCCACGGCTGCCCGTTCGCGTCGGCCGAGGCGCGGTTGTACATGACGCGGCGGTTGGCCGGCCACGAGAAGCCCCAGTTGTGATACATGCCGAGGCCGCCCGGATCGGCGGTGCTGCGCCGCTGGGCGAGGTTGCCGGCCTCGGTGTAGACGCCGGAGTGCAGCCAGTTGCCGCAGAGCGTCGAGCCGTCGTCCTGCAGCTGGCCGAATCCGTCGAGCTGCTGCCCGGCGGTCTTGAGCACCTTCGTCGGGTCCTTCGGGTCTTTGATGTCGGCGATGGCCTTGCCGCTCATCTCCTTTAATACTTCGCCGAGGTCGGGGTTGACCGGATTCGTGTACGGCCAGGTCACGTTGAGGACGGCCTCGGGGACCGCGCCGCCTTCCTTCTTATAGAGGCTCTGCACGGCCAGGAAGATGCGCGAGACGATCTCCTGGTCCGCTTTCGCCAGGCCGGGCGGATTCAGCGCCGCCCACTTCCACTGCAGCCAGCGCGCGGAGTTCGTGAAGGTGCCGTCCTTCTCCGCGAAGTTCGCCGCGGGGAGGAGGTAGACCTCGGTCGGGATCTGATTCGTCGCCGGCCCGCCGTACTCCTTCGGCGCCTTCCAGAAGCTCGCCGTCTCGGTCTCGGCGTTCTCGACGACGACCATCCATTTCAGCTTCGACAGCGCGGCGATCATCTTCTTCGAGTTCGGTCCGAGCCCGACCGGGTTCATGCCGAAGGTGATGAAGCCCTCGGGGCCGGGCTCCTTGCCGCCCGCGCGCATCGACGAGCCCTTGTACATGTCGTCGAAGATGTACATCCATGAGTAGTTGCCGTCGATCTTGGGCATCCAGGCGAAGCCCCAGTCGTTGTCCTTCGTCGAGGCGTTGCCGTACAACGCCTTGAGCAGGGAGACGGTGAACTTCGGATAGTTGACCCAGTAGTTCATCGATGCCCACGGCTGGCTGTTCAGCGTCGGCGGGACGCCGGCCTTGTAGTAGTCCGCGAGGGTCTGGTAATCGCCGGTCGGCGTCTTGAGATAGCCCGGCAGGATCTCGGTGTTGCCGGCGGTGTCAGTGGCTCCCTGGATGTTCGAGTGGCCGCGGAAGGCGTTGACGCCGCCGCCCGGCCGCCCGACGTTGCCGAGGAGGAGCTGCAGCATGGCCGCGGCGCGGATGATCTGCACGCCGGTGGAGTGCTGCGTCCATCCGAGCGCGTAGGTGATCGTGCCGACGCGCTGGGCGTTGCCGGTCGAGGTGACGATCTCGCACACCTTTAAATACTTGTCCTTCGGCGTGCCGCAGATGCGCTCGACCATCTCGGGCGTGTAGCGATCGACGTGCTGCTTGAGGAGCTGGAAGACGGAGCGCGGGTGCTGGAGCGTGGCGTCGACCGTGTACGCGCCGCCTTTGGCCGGATCGCCCTCGTACGCCCACGAGGCCGGATCGTAGGCGCGCTTGCCGCCGTCGAAGCCGGAGAAGAGGCCGTCGCTGAAGGCGAACTTGTCGTTGATGACGTAGGGACCGTTGGTGTGGATGGCGACGTAGTCTTTGTGGAAGCGCCCGGTGTTGATGGCGTAGCGGATGATGCCGAGGAGGAAGGCGATGTCGGTGCCGGGTCGGATGGGCGCGTAGAAGTCGGCGACCGCGCCGGTGCGCGTGAAGCGCGGATCGACGGCGACGAGCTTGGCGTTGCGCGTCCGCCGCGCCTCCATGAACCACTTGAATCCGACGGGATGGTTTTCCGCGGGGTTGCCGCCCATGGCCAGGATGACATCGGCGTTCTTGATGTCGACCCAGCCGTTGGTCATCGCGCCGCGTCCGAAAGTGGCGGCCAAACTGGCCACCGTCGGCCCGTGTCAAACACGGGCCTGGGAGTCTCTGTATGGAACTCCGAGGGCCGAGATCGCTTTCCACTGCAGGTAGTTGAATTCGTTCGTGTCGGTGCAGCCGCCGATCCAAGCCATGCCCGGATTGCGGTTGACGGTCTGCCCCTTGGCGTTCTTGGCGACGAAGCATTTGTCGCGCGTCGTCTTGATGTGGCGCGCGATTGCTTTGATGGCATCGTCCCAGGAGATGTCCTCCCACTTGTCCGAGCCGGCACGCCGCACCATCGGTTTGGTGAGCCGGCCTTTGTGGGTGATGTCGTCCTTGAGGGTAATGCCCTTCGGGCAAAGGCTTCCTCGGGAGATCGGCGAGTCGGGATCGCCCTCGACATGGACGACCGACGCCGTCGCGTTCTTCGACTTGTCGCCCAAGGTGTGAATGATCACGCCGCACGACACCGCGCAGTACGGACAGATGCTGCGCGTTTCGGTGGTGCGGGAGACCTTCAGCGAGCGCATCTCGGCGCGTGCCTTGGTGACGTCGAAGCCGAGCGCGACCGCGCCGCCGACTGTCGTCGCCTTGAGGAAACCGCGGCGGGTAACTTCCACGGGTCACCTCCTAAGTTGTTGCTACGGATGAGTCGGTAAACGATGCTCCCGAACCGGCAGTCCTGTCAACAACTCGTCGCGCCGGCGTCCCGCCGGCCGCCCCGGCGGCGTCCCGCCGCCGGAAAAGTTGTACGATTCGTCACTTTGCGCCTCCTCCTCATCAATCCCCGCTCCCCCGAAAGCTTCTGGTCCTTCCGCTGGGCCCTCGACGAAATCGTTCCCGGCAAGCGCGCCGTGAACCCTCCCCTCGGCCTGGCGACGCTCGCGGCACTCACGCCGTCATCGTGGGACATCGAGATCGTCGACGAAAACGTCGAATCGCTGCCGCGCGAGCCGCAGGCTGACGTCATCGGCATCTGCGGCATGGGCGTGCAGTTCCCGCGGCAGCGCGAGCTGCTCACCTACTACCGCGACCGCGGCTACTACGTCGTGGCCGGCGGAAGCTACGCGTCGCTCTCTCCCGAGGAGTACTTCGACATCGCCGACACGGTCGTGGCCGGCGAGGCCGAGTACATCTGGCCGCGCTTCTGCGCCGATTTCGAATCCGGCACGCCGCGCGCGCTCTACCGCGAGAACGGCGAGGTCTCGCTGCTCGACTCCCCCGCGCCGCGCTTCGACCTGCTGAAGCTCGACCGCTACACGATGGTCAGCCTGCAGTTCTCGCGCGGCTGCCCGTTTCAATGCGAGTTCTGCGACATCATCGTGATGTTCGGACGCAAGCCGCGCACGAAGTCGGCCGCGCAAATCCTCGCCGAGCTCGACCAGCTCCGCACGCTCGGCGCCGAGAACGTCTTCTTCGTCGACGACAACTTCATCGGCAACAAGCCGCAGGCGCGCACGCTGCTCCGCGCCGTCGCCGACTATCAGCGCGCGCACGGCACGCCGTTCCGCTTTGGCACCGAGGCCTCGCTGAATCTGGCCCAGGACGAGGAGCTGATGCGCCTGATGCGCGAGGCCAACTTCCAGTGGGTCTTCATCGGCATCGAGTCGCCCGACGAAGAGTCGCTGAAGGAGACGCTCAAGCTGCAGAACACGCGCGAGGACATGCTGACGTCGCTGCGCCGGCTCTACGCCAACGGCATCGAAGTCTTCGCCGGCTTCATCATCGGCTTCGATCACGACACGGTGGCGACGTTCGACCGGCAACTCGATTTCATCCGCGAGTCGGGGATTCAGGTGGCGATGGTCGGGCTGCTGACCGCGCTGCCGCGCACGCCGCTGTACGCGCGGCTGGCCGCCGAGGGACGACTCGTCGGAACCTCGCACGACAACACGAGCGCCGGCACGAACATCGTCCCGAAGTCGATGACGACGGCGGAGATGACGACCGGCTATCAGTCGCTCTACCGCCGCCTCCTCTCCGACCGCGCCATCGCCGACCGCATTCTCAACAAGCTCCCCCACCTCCCGCCCACCCTCCGTCCGCTCGGCTACTCCGTGGCGGAGCAGGTCCGCATTCTGTGGCGCGTGATGACCCGCGGCATCCGCCCCGGCGGCGTCCGGCGCTGGTGGCACTTCGCGCGAACGACGCTCCTCGTTCCGCCGCAGCAGTTCGGCACGGTCGTCGCCGAGTGGATCTCCGGGCTGTCGATGAAGCACTACGCCGACCGCTTCGTCCTCGGCGCCGAGTCCCGCATCGCCGCGCGCATCGTCGAGCGCCTGCGCAAGCTCGTGCCCGAGGTCTCGTTCGAGCTGCCGAACGTGTCGATGACGGTCCGCAGCGCGATCGATTCCCGCACGATCCGGCAGTTGCGCCGGCTGCTGCGCAAGACGGCGTCGACGCTCACGCTGCGCATCGAGTCGTGCGACGCCGCCGCGGTGGAGCGATTGCTCCGGCGGCTGGCGCGTTACGAGCACCGGATCTTCGTCGTCGCTTAAGAAACGCGCACGACGTGAACGCTGCAGCGGGCATTGGCCGTGACCGTCGATGCCACCGAGCGCCCCCACGACTTCTCCGGCTGCGTGGGCCCGGGCGCGCCGACGACGATGAGGTCGACGTTGTTCCGTTTCGCGAACTGCAGCAGCGCCTCGGCCGCGTCGTCCGACTCGATGGCATGGAGCGAGATCCGCTGCGCCGGCATCCGCAGCGGCTCGGCCCAGTGGCGCAGCCGGACGAGATGATCGAGGTGACGATCGCTTCCCGGAAAGATCGTCACGCAGACGAGGCGAAACTCGCTGCTGAGCGACAGGACCTGCGCGGTCGCGCTTCGAATCGCCGGCTGCCGCGGGTCGTTGAGGTGCGTGGTGTCGACGGCGACCATGACGATCGGAAAGGCGCGCTTCGTTCTCCCCGCTCGCGGCCGGTCGGCATGCGCGCGCCAGGCCCGCAGAAATCGGCGGATCTGTTGCGTGAACGTGGCCCGCTTCGTCTTCGTGGCCCGCGCCGTGAGGGTGATCTGTTCTGGATTCCGCAGATCGAATGCGATGTGCGCCGCCGATTGGTAGCGCTTCTCGGCGTCGACTTCGAGGCAGCGGAGGATGATCTCCTGCAGCCACGGCTCGATCTCCGGGCGGTGTTGGACCGGCGGCACCGGGTCGAGCCAGAGCCGGTTGCGCACGTCCGTGTCGGGCTCGCCGAACGGCAGCTGCCCGGTGGCCATTTCGTAGAGCATGACGCCGAGGGCGAAGAGGTCGGCGCGCGGATCGTCGCGCACCCCGCGGATCTGCTCCGGCGACACGTACGCCGCCGATCCCGCCCCGAACCGCGTCTCCTCGGCCAGCAGATCGGGATACCGGGCATGGTGCGCGAACCCGAAGTCGATCAGCGCCGCCGTGCCGTCCGGCTCGAGGATGACGTTCTCCGGCTTGAGGTCGAGGTGAATCGTCTCCTGCTCATGGATGCTGTGCAACGCGTCGGCGACGGCCGCGCCGATGCCCGCGACATCGTCGATCGGCAACGGCAGGACTTCTTCGAGACTCACGCCGTCGATCCACTCGGTGACGAGATACGGCGTCCGGGCCAGATCGCCCGCGGCGACGAAGCGCGGCACATGCGCCCCCCGCAGCGCCGGCACGATGGTGGCCTCGGTCTCGAAGCCGATGATCCCCTCGCTCGGCTCGAGGCGCGGGACTTTCATGACGAGCTTCGGCCCCTCCTGCACGACTTCGTAGATGTCGCCCATCGCGCCGGAGTGCAAGTGCCGCCCGACGACGAAGCCGTCGACGACGTCGCCCGTTCGGATCACACGCCTCGCTCGAGCCGCAGCGCGAGCGCCTCCGGCAGTCCCGCGTTCCGAATCTTCGCCGCGGCGGCAAGGTGGTCGTACGGAACGCGGAAGAAGGTCATCTCTTCTTTGACGGAGTCGAACAGCGCGTACGCCGCCGCCGGATTCCCGTCGCGCGGCTGCCCCACGCTGCCGACGATGGCATGCCACCGCCGGTGCGACGGCACCGGGACCGCGCTCCCGCTCACCGGCCGGAATGGCGCCGTCTTGCCGGCCGGCGTCTGGAAGTACAGCACCTGGTTGTGCACATGCCCGCCGAACGTGTACGTCGCGCCCGAAGCCTCGATGCTCTGCCGCGCCGCGCCGCTGGTCTCGACGTATACCCAGCGC
>JBKOUP010000315.1:0-11345 GCA_046723495.1 Acidobacteriota bacterium | reverse complement strand
GCCCGATGGCGGGCGCGACCGCGATCGCCCCGACGCTGGCCAGGCCCCAGTAGGCCAGCCCCTGCGTGCGCCGCGACTCGGGGATGTAGTCGGTCATGATCGCCGCCGCCGACGAAAGCAGGCCCGACCAGAGCGCGCCGTGGATCATGCCGACGAACAGCAGCACGACGATGTTCGTGATCACCCCGTAGGCGATGGAGAATCCGCAGAAGGCCAGCGAGGCGATGAGCAGCAGACGGCGGCGCCCGACGCGGTCGGCAATCGTCCCCATCAGCGGTGCCGAAAACGCGCTCGCAAACGTATACGCTGAGAGGAACCAGCCGGCCGCGGCGGTGGAGCCGCCGAGGTCGATGATGCGGAACGGGATCGCCGGGAGCAGCTGGAACGCGGAGAAAAATGTCACGAAGGCGTAGAGCCAGAGGGCGGCGAAGCGCGGAGTGAGGAGCGGTTCGGGGGCGGCCATGGAACGGCGGATTTTACTTAGAATCGAGAGCGTTACCGGCAGCGCATGAAGGTGAAACGGGCAGCGAAGTACGGGTTCTGCTCCGGCGTGCGGATCGCCGACCTGAAGGTGAAGCGCTTCGCCGCCGCCGGCGGACGCGGCGCGATCCTCGGCCAGGTCGTCCACAACGAGCGCGTCGTCGAGGAGATGGAGCGCCTCGGCGTGCGCACGGTCGAGTCGATCGCCGCCGTCAGCGAGCCGACCATCGTCTTCTCCGCCCACGGCGTGCCGCCGTCGTTCCACGAGTCGGCGAAGTCATCCGGCCTCAAGGTCCTCGACACGACCTGCAAGTTCGTCTACGACATCCACCGCGAGTCGCGCGAGGCCCTGGCCGCGGGCTACCACCTCATCTTCATCGGCGACCCGAAGCACCGCGAGGTCATCGGCTACACGAACGACCTCGACCCCGCCTCGTACCACATCATCTCCACGACGGCCGAGGCGGAGAGCATCGACTGGGCGCGGTTCCCGAAGCTGAAGATCTTCTACCAGACCACGCTCAACGCCGAGGAATTCGAGGACGTGGTGCGGATCATCGAGCAGCGGGCGGCGAAGGTCGACCGCGCCGACACGATCTGCTACGCGACGAAGGAGAACCAGGACGCGGCGCGCGTGCTGGCCCACGACCCCGACGTCGACGTCATCGTCATCATCGGCGGCAAGAAGAGCGCGAACACGAAGCATCTGTGGGAGATCTGCCGCGAGCACAAACCGGCCTATCTCGTGCAGGGCGCCGACGATCTGGAGTCGACATGGTTCGACGGGGCCAGCATCGTCGGCGTGACCGCGGGATCCTCGACGCCGGACTACGTGATCGAGGAAGTGGAGAAGCGGATCGAGGGGATGTAGCGCCGATGAGTCCTCTCCGCCATCTGCTCGCGGCGGCGCTGCTCCTGGCCGCGACGAGCGGCTCCGCGGCCGACCTGAACTGCAAGGGGCCGAGCAACGTCGAGCAGTTCAAGTATTCGTGGCGCCTCCGCGGCGGCCTCTCCTGGGTGGCCGGCCTGGTCTTTCCGACCTCGGGGGTCGGGGAGATGAAGACGACGTATCCGAAGGACGGCGAGAAGCTGATCGACAGCTCGCTCCTGCTGACGTCGCGCGTGCCGGGCTTCTACGCGTACGAGACGCAGATCGACGAGACCACGCAGAAGACGATGATGACGTACCACGGCTACGCGTGGAAGAACAAGTCGCGCAAGGAGCGGACGAGCTTCGACTACGCGCACAGGCTGGCCTTGACGCACAAGGAGACGCCGGAGAAGCAGTGGGACCGCACCGATCCGCTGCCGCCCGAGCAGATCCACGACATCCTCGCGGCGATCTACTACATCCGCCAGAACGCCACGAACATCCGCGGGCCGGTGAACGCGAATATCTTTTCGGACGGCGAGCTCTACCCGGTCGTCCTCCGCCCCGGCGAGCGGCGCGTGTTCAACATCGCCGGGCAGAACGTCGGCGCGCTCGGATTCGAGATCGCCGACGCCCCGGGCGGGCGGAAGTGGCCGGGCGGAGTGAAGGTGTGGATCTCCGAGGACGCGCGGCGGATCCCGTTCCGCATCGAGATCCAGCAGAGCATGGCCTCGCTGCAGCTCGAGCTGACGAGCGTGGAGAGCTGCGCGTTCATGCAGGTCAGTCGCTAGACGCGCGCTTCCTGCGCCGGCGTCCCCAACCCGCAGAACAGCCCGACCAGGTCGAGCAGCTCGGCGACGTGGAACGGCTTCTCCAGGGTCGCCGCCGGAAGCAGTTCCGGCTCCGTCGTCTCCAGCTTGTACGCGGAGATCACGATCACCGGCGACTCCTTGCGCGTGCGCCGGAACCAGCGCAGCCATTCGTGGCCGTCCATCTTCGGCATGGCCAGGTCGAGGATGACCAGGAGGATGTCGGGGTTCTGCTCGACGAGCGGGATGGCCTGCTGGCCGTCGGGCGCGGTCAGGACTTCGAAGCCGTACGGCGAGAGCAAATCGCGATAGGAGGCCAGCAGCTTCGCATCGTCGTCGATGACCAGAAGCTTCCTGACTTTGAACGGCTTTCTACTCGCTCGTATCGGCACTTAGGATTTGCGCAAGTGCAAGAATCTGGCCGGGTCATAGCGCAGCGCCAGGAGCTTTCCCTTGTGCACGGCAGTGTCGCGCGGCACGACGACGCGGAGGATGAGCCCGCCGGTGAGGATGCCGGCCAGGTGCCAGCGGCCGTCGCGGAACGACGCTTCCTCGATGCCGAAGATGAGATCGGAGTCTTCGCCGCGCGCCGCGACGGCAAAGTCGTCCGGGCGCGCCAGCGCGACGCCTGCGCCTTCGAACGACGCCTCGGTTTCCCAGGTGCCGATCGGCGACGTCACGGTCCGGCCGCGGATCTCGATGGGGATGACGTTGACGTCGCCGGTGGCCACGGCCGCGGCCTCCGACGCCGGCGCGCCGAAGACCTCCGACGGCACGCCCTCCTGCACGACGCGGCCGCCATCGAGGACGACGACGCGGTCGCAGAGCCCGAGCTCGACCGGCGACGACGGCGCGCTGATGACGGTCGTGCCGGCGACGCGGAGGGTGCGATGGATGTCGTCCGCAAGCCTGGCGACGGCCGAGGGATTGGCCTGTTCGAGCAATCGGTCGGCGACGAGGATGGCCGGCTTGAGCAGCTCGATGCGGGCGAGGTTCGCCAGCGTCCGCTCGGTCGAGGAGAGCGTGCCGAGGCGGCGGTCGAGCAACGCGCCGAGGCGCCATTTGTCGACGGCGAGCTCGTACTCGTGGTGGCGGTCCTCGCGGTCGAGCGTCCGCGCGCGCACGGCGGCGATGAGGAGATGCCGCAGCGACCAGCGCTCCGGCGCGTCAAGCGATGACGTGACGTAGAGGAGCGGCCGGCTGCTGCGCCGGAGCGCGCTCACGTCGCGCGCACCGATGCGCACGGTGCCGCGGGCGTCGCCGGCGATCACGCGCAGCAGCGTCGACGCGCCGCTCGCCGGCGGGCCGGCGATGGCGGTGTGCGTGCTCTTCGGAAAGGTGAGCGTGAGCCCTTGAACGGCGACGGCAACGTCGAGCACGCCGTCAGTTTATTGCTGACGGCGGCGCTGCTGCTGCATCGGTCGATTGGCCTCGACGCGGTCGATGAAGGCGCGCATGCGCGTCCACTGCGAGTCGCTCAGGACGCCACGCATGTCGACGAGCATCATCAGCTCGCGCTCGAAGAGGCGGCCGCGGGCGGCGTTGAGTCGCGCGGCGACGGCCTGCACGGCCCGGCGGTCGAGCTGCGGGCGGTCGAGCTCCGTGCGCAGGGCGATGTTCTGCTTCTCCACCTCGCCGCGGAAGTCGATTAGGTCGCCCGACGCGGTGCGCCAGATGCCTTCCAGGCGGTTCTGCTGATCGTCGGTGAGGCCGAGGTTCTGCACGACTTCGGGCTTCCGCCACCACTTGCCGGGCGGCAGGTCGGCGGCCAGCGTCGCCGTCGAGATCAACAGTGCTGCGAGGACGAAGAGCCAGCGCTTCATCACAGCGAGCTTCCTTTGTGCGCGTCGTTCTTCGCGTCGTCCCACGTCTCCCACTGGACGATGCCGTGGAACTCGCGCAGCTCATCGGATTGCCAGGCGTCGTGCGCGACCGGATCCTCGGCCGCGGCCTTCGGGTGCTGGACTTCGACGACGACCGGCGCCGGCGTTTTCTTCAGCTCCGGCTCGACGGTCTTGAACACGACCACCCCGCCGAGGAAGAAGGCCAACACCGCGGCGGCGGCGACGCGGTAGCTGCGCGAGGTGCGCTGCGTGCGCTCCTTGCGCGCGTCGATGCCGCGCATGATCAGCAGGCGCTGCCGCGTCCAGAAGGTCTGGGGCTTTTCGTCGACGTCGCACGAAGAGAGGCTGCGCAGTTTCGTCTCCAGGCGCTCGTAGCGCGCCGCGCAGTCGCTGCACGCGGAGAGATGCAGCATCACCGGCGCCGTCAGGCACGGCTTCAGGTAATGGGTCTCGAGCAGCTCGGCTTCACTGTAGTGTTTCGTCATCGGAATCCCCCTGATTCTGAACCCTCCACTCGGCGAGCTCCTTCCGGATCTTGTGCACGGCCCGAAACAAGTGCGCGCGCACGGTGCCGGCGGCGAGCCCGAGCAGCCCGGCGATCTCTTCGAGCGGCCGCTCCTCGTAGTGGCGCAGCCGGAAGATGATCTTCTGCTGCGCGGAGAGGGCTTTCTCGGCGCGCTCGATGGCGACGCGGAGCTGCCGGGCCATGATCTCACGCTCCGGGTCGGGGCGCTCGTCGACCGGCTCGAAGAGCATGGTGCGCTCGTCGTCGTCCTCGCCGCCGGTGAAGAGGCTGATGAATTTGCGGCGGCGCAGGAAGTCGCGCGAGCGGTTGATGGCGATACGCGTCAGCCACGTCTCGAACTCGGCCCGGCCCTGGAAACGGCCGAGGTGAGTGTAGGCCTGGATGAAGGTGTCCTGGGTGATGGTGTCGGCCTCGGCCTCGTCGCGGACGATGGCGTAGGCCACGCGGAAGATCTTGCGCTGGAAGCGGTCGACGAGGACGGCGAAGGCCGCGCCGTCGCCCCCGAGGGTGCGGGCGATGAGCTCCTGGTCGGCCGGCGCTTCGTTGAACTGGCTCACGCGACGAATGGCGACAACGCTACCCACGCAGGGTTGGACGGGGCTGCGGGGGAGAGCGTTTACCTTGTCATTTACGCGATTCTAGCGGGCCGGGCGGCGGCGCGGACGCACTCGACGAACCCGTTTGGCCGAATCTCCCTCGCTCCAGACCCTCTCGAAGGCAGGGAGGAGGTCGCTCTGACCGAGGGCCTGTTCCAAAAGGCGGAGAACCGTCCGAATCCTTTCTACATCGAGCGATGCTTTTCGCTCCTGAATCACGCCACGGATGTCCTCCGTGTCTTTCGCACGCCCGGCCAATACCTTCGTGATGATCAGATCTTCAGGGCTGATGACGGGAATCTGGGCATCGCGGATATCGACCGGAATCGCCCGCCGCAGAAACTCTTCCTCGAGGCCGGGGCCGGCGAGGACGACGTCGAGCGGCATGCGCGTGCGGCGATGCACGAAGGGAAGGACGCGCGTGCGCGTCAGGAAATCGGAATCGTCAAAGAGAAGATGGAACCCATGTTTTCTCATCCTCTCGACAAACAAGTCGATCGCCTTGGGCTCGATGGTCGCCGTGACGTCGACATCCGCGCTGAGGCGTGGGCTTCCCCAAAGGATCGCTGCCTGCGCGCCGAACAGGTACCACGGCAGGTCCTGTTCAGCCATCACGGCGGCAAGGGCCCGAAGGAGCTCAGCGACTGTCCGGCGGCTTGACACGACGGAGCATCTCCGAAATGCGGATATGGGAGGCCAGATCCTTCCGCCGATCCTCCTCCGTCGGCCAGTCACTTCGCAGCGCGCTCACGTGGTGCCGCAACTCGTCGCCGACCCGTAGCGCCTCTTCCGGGCTCATGCGCGATTTCTGCTCGGCCCACCAGCGTCGCTTCAAAGCCGCGACGGCGTCCCAATCGCGGCGAGCGAAGGCGATCACGTCCTCTTTGCGCACGCGGCGAGTTTACGCGATTCTAGCCGCCCGCCCCGCCACCCACACGCCGGCGAAGATCAGCACGCCCGCCGCTACCGCCGCGGCGCGGATGCGCTCGCCGAGGAACGCGGCGGCGAGGATCACCGTCATGATCGGCTGCAGGTACGTGTAGGCCGCGACCAGCGAGCTGTCGGTGTGGGCGAGGGCCCAGGCGTTCAGCACATACGCGGCGATCGTCGGGCCGGCGATGACGAAGGCGAGCGCCAGCCAGGCCGCAGCGGGGATCGCGCGCCATGGCAGGCAGAGCAGCGGCACGGCCGCGATCGGCAGCATCACCACCGCGGCGATGGCGAACATCCTCGCGATCACGCGCTGCGGCCCGAGACGGCCCATGTCGGGTTTCGAAAGAACGAGGAACAGCGCGTACGAGAGCGAGTTGCCGACGATGAGAGCGTCGCCGATGACCGCGCGCATCGAGCCGCCGAGGCCCTCGGTGCCGACGACGGTGAGCGCGCCGGCCGCGGCGAGGGCGATGCCGGTGACCTTCATCGCCGTCACACGCTCCTCCTTGAACAGCATCGCCGCGGCGAGGGTGAAGACGGGCACGGCCGTGATCAGGATCGCCGCCGCGTGCGCCGACGTCAGCGCCAGCCCGCCGAGAAACATCGACTGGTTGATCACCACGCCGAGGAGCGAATAGAGCGCGACGCGCTTGAAATCGGTGCGCGGCATCGGCGCGAACCTCGGCAGGTTGAGAAAAATCGCCGCCCCGAGCACGCGCAGGTACGCGAACGTCAGCGGATCGAACGACGACATCCCCAGCTTCGAGACGATGTAGTTGATCGCGAAGAGGAGATTGACGGTGATGAGCGCGGCGTGGACGCGGCTACGACTCAAGCCACACGTCCGCGTAGCGCACCGGCGGCGGCACCAGCGAGGTCCGCAGCCCGCGCACGCTCGGCTTGTGCAGCACGAAGAAGCGCTCGTGGAACAGCGGCACCAGCGGCGCCTCCTCGATCACGCCGCGGTCGAGCTGGCGGTAAATCTCGGCGCGGCGGTCGAGATCGTTCGTGCGCCGGGCCTCGATCATCAGCGCGTCCCAGTCGTCGCGGTGGTAGTGGAAGCCGCGCAACGCGTTCGCGTCGGAGTGGAAGAAGACGTAGAAGAAATTGTCGGAGTCGGGGAAGTCGGCGTACCAGTTGCCGGTGAAGACCAGGCCGTGGCCCGCCGTCGTCAGCGGCTTGCGCGCCTCGGTCGCGGAGTGCTCGGTGACGTTGACGTCGATCCCGATCGCGGCCAGGTCCTCGAGGATCAGCCCCAGCTGCCCGGAGTTGCGGAACTCGTCCGTGTCCCACGTCCGGTACTCGGTGCGGAAGCCGCCGCCGTAGCCGGCCTGGCGCAGCAGCGTGCGGGCGCGCTCGGGGTCGTAGTCGTAGCCGCGCACGTCGGCGTCGTAGCCGAGGAGGCCGGGCGGCAGCAGGGCCCGGGCGATCACGCCGAGTCCGGCGAAAACCTCGTTGTTGATGCGCTCGCGGTTGATCGCGTAGTTGATGGCCTGGCGCACCTCGCGCTTGTTGAACGGTGCCGCCGAGCAGTCGTAGCCGAAGTACGACGTGTGCAGCTGCACCGTCGTCAGCATGTACGGCGCGTAGCGCGGGTCCTCGCGCAGCTCGTTGACGATCTTCAGCGGCACGCCGTGGGCGATGTCGAGCTCCCCGCGCAGGAAGGCCTCGGACACGTCGCGGAAGCTGCGCAGGTCGAGGCGGAACGTCAGCTCGTCGAGGTGCGGCATCCCCGGGACGTAGTAGTCGCGGTTGCGGCGCATGCGCACGTACTTCCCTTCGACCGCTTCCTCGACGCGGAACGGACCGGCGCCCGAGGGATGGAGGCGGAAGTTCTCGCGGTCGCGCGCCTCCTCGGCCGGGATGATGACGGACTCGTTCATCGTCAGCAGCGACAGGAAGAACGCCAGCGGCTCGTCGAGGATGATGTCGACCGTCGCCGTGTCGCGGGCCACGATGCCGGCCAGCGTGCGCGTCCGTCCTTCGAGCACGTCCTTCGCGCCGCGCACGTTCAGCAGCAGCCACGACGCGCCGGAGGCGTTCTCCGGCAGGAGCATGCGCACGAGCGAGTCGTGCACGTCCTTGGCCTCGAAGAGCCGCCCGTTCGAGAAGCGCACGCCGCGGCGGAGATGGAAGCGGTAGACGTGGCCCTGCTCGAGCACTTCCCACCGCTCGGCCATCCCCGGCATCAACTCGGCCCCTTCGCCGTAGACCACCAGCGTCGAGTGCACCGCCTTCGACATGTAGCCGAGGGCCGCGGCGCCGATGTAGATCGGATCGAACGTCAGCTGCTGCCAGAGCACCGTCGACGTCGTCAGCGAGCCGCCCTCGCTCGGCGTCGGCAGCGTGAAGCGGCCGAGCTCCGAGCCGAGCAGCGTCGACTCATGCGAAAGCGTGTTGGCCATCTGATTCAGATCCGAGATGGAGACGTTGCTCTCGCGCGTGGCCTGGCCGATCACGCCCATCGCTTTGACGATCGCGGAGCTCTCCGTGGCCAGGATCGACGTCGCCTCGAGCACGTTCTGCACGAGGCCCATGACGTTCTCCATGGCCTTGCTGATGGCGCGGCTGCCGGTCTCTTGCTCCGACATGGCGCGCTTGAGGTGCTTCGTGTAGTCGCGCACCGTGGCGGCCTGCTCGCCGACTTTGCGCGACGTCTGCGACTGTTGCTGCGTCGCCGTCGCGGTCTGCTGGACCATCTTCGTCACTTCTTCGATGGCCGCGGTGGCCGCCGCGCTTCCGCGCGCCTGCTCGTCGGTGGCGCGAGCAATCTCGCCGATCGAGCTCGTCGAGCGCGCGGTGAGGTCGAGGATTTTGTCGAGCACGAGCTCGGCCCGCGCGGTGAGGCCGACGCCGTCGGAGACGCGGTCGGCGCTCAGCGTCATCTGCTCGGCGGCGCGGTCGACGGCGCGCTGGACGTTGGAGATCAGCGTGCGGATCTCATCGGTCGACACGGAGGTGCGCTCGGAGAGGTCGCGGATCTCGTCGGCGACGACGGCGAAGCCCTTGCCGCGCTCGCCGGCCTGCGCGGCGATGATGGCGGCGTTCAGGGCGAGGAGATTGGTCTGGCCGGCGATCTCGTCGATGACGCGCACGATCTCGCCGATCTCCTGCGAGCGCGCGCCCAATTCGCCGAGGGCGTTCTTGGCTTCGTCGACGGCCTGCTGGATCTTGCGCATCCCTTCGACGGTGCCCTTCACCGCCTCGCGCCCCTCGTTCGCCGCGTCCTTCACGTAGCGCGCGAGCTCGCTCGAAGACTTCGCCGACTTTCCGATCTCCTCGGTCGTGGCGTTCATCTCCACCATCGAACTGGCGGTCTGCAGGGCGAAGGAGGAGAACGACTCGGTGTTCGTGGCCACCTGGTTGATCGATGCGGACATCTCCTCGAACGCGCTGGCCGTTTGATCGACGAAGTCGGAGAGGGTGTCGGCGATGCGGCCGACTTCCTCGATGGACGCGCTCATCTCCAGGACCGACGTCGACGTCTCCTCGGCGTTCGCGGAGAGCTCCTCCATCGACGTGCGCACGTTGTTGATCGACTGGTCGATCTGGCCGACGGAGGCCGCCGTCGTCTCGGTCGACACGAGCTGCTCGCCGGCGCTCCTGGCCAGGATGCGCGAGCGGCCGCTGATCTGGTTGCTGACGGTGGAGACGTCGGTGGCGAGCTGGCCGAAGCGGCGGATGGTGCGCTCGAGGTTCGACACGAGCGCGCGCATGGCGTCGGCCATGGTGTTCGACTGCGCGGCGGCGCGGATCTCGTTCGCGTTGAGGGAGAGGTCGCCGCCGGTGATGCGGTTCAGAAGCTGGATGGCGGAGTCGCGCCGATAGAGGACGGCGCGCAGCCAGAGCTGGAAAAGGGCGATGCAGATGCCGCCGGCGACGACGGCGGCGAGCATGATGCGCCACCACAGCGCGAAGGTCATGGCGCCGATGAACCAGAGGAAGGCGCCGAAGAGGACGATGCAGACGACGACGAGCCCCCACATCTGCTGAGCGCGACTTAAGCGCCGTCCGTTCATCTCTCGGCCCGATGCTACCATGCGCCCCAGTGAACGACTACTTCGCGGCGCGGCGGTCGCTCATCGACGAGCACCTGCACGCGTTGGCGGCGCGCAGCGGAGCGCCGAAGCCGCTGGCCGAGCCGCTGCGGCGCGCGTTCACGTCGTCCGGAAAACGGGTGCGCGGGATCCTCACGTTGGCGGCGGGGGAGTCGTGCGGGACGAAGCCGGAGAAGCTGCTCGACGCCGCCGCGGCGATGGAGATGATTCACGCGTCGTCGCTGATCCTCGACGACCTGCCGGCCATGGACGACGCGCAGCTGCGCCGCGGCGCGCCGACGCTGCACCGCGAGTTCGGCGAGGACTTGGCGATCCTCGCGTCGGTCGCGTTGCTGAACCACGCGTACGGCTTGGTCGCGCGCAATCACGCCGCGCTGTCGCCGCGGCAGTGGCCGATGCAGCAGGTGATCCGCCGCGTGGTCGACGCCGTCGGCTTCGACGGCACGATCGCCGGCGAGGCCGTCGACCTGCACAGCGAAGGCTCGTCGCTGGATTTCGACACGCTCGAGTTCATCCACTCGCGCAAGACGGGCGCGCTGTTCGTGGCCGCCGCCGCCGTCGGCGGAATGCTCGCGAACATCTCCCCGGCATCTCTCGCCCGCATTGAGACCTTCGCGAAGAACCTCGGCCTGGCCTTCCAGATCACGGACGACGTGCTCGATGTGACCGGCACCCCCGAGGTGCTGGGGAAGGACGTGGGCAAAGACGCCCAGCGCCTGACGTTCGTGAAGCTGGCCGGCGTGGAGGGCGCACGCAAGCTGAGCGAGGAGCTGGTGGAGACGTCGCTCTCCGCGATCGCGAACCTCGGCCCCGCCGCCACCCCCCTCCGCGATCTGGCCGTGCTGGTGCGGGACCGGGTGAAATAGCCCGCCCGGAGCTGTGTTATCTTCCGCGCCGCTGTTCCTGCCTCCCCATGCCCAGGTAGCTCAGTTGGTAGAGCAGAGGACTGAAAATCCTCGTGTCGGCGGTTCAATTCCGTCCCTGGGCACCATTGAAACGCCTTCCTTATCAGCGACTTACGGCGCACTGTCGCTATCCCGCGTACCTTTTGCGTACCTCGATTCACGTAATCCACAGATTCCACGCTTGTTTTTGGACGTGGATGTGCTTTGCTGAGCGAAAGGTCGAAATCAGGTCACATCTCGGAGCCGGTGCGCTGTGAAGCTGGCCGGTTCCGAAATCAAGATCATGAAATTGGAACACCAGGAGCTGGCGAAGAGACTAAGAG
>JBKOUP010000350.1:0-6918 GCA_046723495.1 Acidobacteriota bacterium | reverse complement strand
GACCGCCGCTGCGCCGGGGCGACCGCGGCCCGCGCGTTGCCGCGCTGCGCGCGCGCCTCGGCCTGTCGCCCTCCGATCTCTTCGACGACGACGTCGACCGCGCCGTGCGCGACTTCCAGTCGCATCACGGCCTCGACGCCGACGGCGTCGCCGGCGCTGCTACGCGTCGCGAGCTCGACGTCCCGGTGGCGGCGCGCATCGAGCAGATCGCCGCCAACCTCGAGCGCTGGCGCTGGATGCCCGACAACCTCGGCGCGAGCTACGTCGTCGTCAACATCGCCGCGTTCCAACTCCAGGCCTTCGCGAACGGCCGCGCCGTGCTGTCGATGAAGACCGTCGTCGGCAAGGAGTTCACGAAGACGCCGTTCTTCGCCGCGCGCATCACCGACGTCGTCGTCAATCCGCCGTGGAACGTGCCCGAGTCGATCGCCATCAAAGAGCTCTGGCCGAAGCAGCGCCGCGACCCTCGCTTCTTCGACCGCGAGCACCTCGAGATCACGCGCGACGGCCGCCTCCGTCAGAGGCCCGGCGAATGGAGCTCCCTCGGCCGGCTCAAGTTCAACATGCCGAACGCCCACGACGTCTACCTGCACGACACACCGGCCAAGTCGCTCTTCGATCTCTCCCGCCGCGCCTTCAGCCATGGCTGCATCCGCGTCGAGCGGCCGCTCGACCTCGCCGCGTGGCTGCTGCGCGGGCAGCCGGAGTGGACCGCCGAGTCGCTGCAGAGCGCGATCGCGGCGGGCAGCGAGCGGAGCATCGTCCTCCGCACCAGCGAGCCGGTGTACGTCCTCTACTGGACCGCGTCGATCGCTCCGGACGGCCGCGTCGCCTTCCAGCCCGACGTCTACGGCCGCGACGCCGCGCTCACGCGGGCTCTGCGCCGGTGAGCGCGGCCACGCCCGCGCGGTGACCGCGGGACTGTCGCCCGCGCCGGCGCACGCCCAAGCTTTTTTCGCGAAAGGAGGTCCTATGTCGAAAGCAATGAACAGCCAGCTCCAGCATGAAGTGCTGGCCGAGCTCGAGTTCGATCCGAGCATCGACGCCACGACGATCGGCATCCTCACCGAGGACGGCGTGATCACGCTGACCGGCCACGTCCCGACCTTTTCCGACAAGTGGAACGCCGAGCGCATCGTCAAGCGCGTGCACGGCGTGCGCGCCGTCGCCAACGAGATCGACGTCCGCCTGCCGGCCACGGCCACGCTCGACGACGAGTCGATCGCGCGCTCCGCGGCGAATGCCCTGAACTGGAACGCCACCGTGCCGCGCGACAGGATCACGATCAGCGTGACGAACGCCTGGATCACCCTCGACGGCACGGTCGAATGGCAGTTCCAGAAGAAGGCCGCCGAGGATGCCGTGCGCGTGCTGGCCGGCGTGCGCGGCGTGTCGAACAACGTCGCCGTCGTGCCCACCGCGCTGGCCAGCGACGTCAAGGTGAAGATCGAGGCCGCTCTCAAGCGCAACGCCGAGATCGATGCCCGCAAGATCAACGTCAACACCACCGGCGGCACCGTCACGCTCACCGGCGACGTCCGCTCCTGGATCGAGCGCGAGGACGCCGTCAACGCCGCCTGGTCCGCCGCCGGCGTGAAGAACGTCCTCGACGAGATCCGCATCCGAGCCTGAAGAAGAAGGAGAAAGCCATGTACGTCACCGAGATCATGACTCCGGCCCCCGTCGTCTGCGCGCCGGACGACAAAGCCGACTACGCCGCCAAGCTGATGCTCAACCACAACATCGGCGAGGTCCCCGTCTGCGACGGCCCGAAGCTCCTCGGCGTCGTCACCGACCGCGACATCACCGTGCGCGCCACCGCCACCGGCAAGAACCCGGGCGACATCGAAGTGCGCACACTCATGACCCAGCCGGTCTACACCGCGCACGAATTCGACCCGATCGAAAAGGCCGCCGACCTGATGGAGAGCAAGCACGTGCGCCGGCTCCCCGTCATCGACCAGAATGGCCGCCTCGTCGGCATCCTCAGCCGGACCGACCTGGTCCGCGAGGGGGAGATCAAGTCGCAGCAGTTCGTGCCCGTGCCCGCGCCGTAAAAACGAAGTGCTGAGTGCTGAGTATGCCGACGAGGCGCGCCGTCACGACCGCGGCGCGACAGCGGTCACGCCCGCCTGTGCCGGGCCGTCCTGAATTCCGTCCCTGGCCGCTCCATCATGGGAGCACTATGCGAACCGGCATCTACATCGTCCCGACCGACCGCTGGTACATCGAGCGCACCGTGTGGCTCGTGGCCGGCGTCTTCCTCCTCGCCAGCACCACGCTGGCGGCACTGCACGATCCGCGCTGGATCGTCTTCACCGCCATCACCGGCCTCTTCTCGATCAGCGTCTCCCTGAACGGCTTCTGCCCCGTCGGCAACGTCCTCAAACGCCTCGGCTTCGAAGGGAAGCTCGACCGCGACAACGCTTCGCCGTGGTACTTCATGCAGACCGACCGCTGGTTCCTGGAGCGGCGCATCTACATCGTCGTCGGCATCAACCTCACCCTCGCCTCGATCCTCAGCCTCGTGCACAGCCCGTGGTGGCTGGCCTTCACCGGCTTCGTCGGCCTGGCCATGCTCTGGTTCTCCGCGACCGGCTTCTGCATCATGGCCAACTTCCTCTGGTGGCTCGGCTACGAGCCGCGGCTGGGCGGGCGGCGCGAAGTGGCGGCAGTGTCGCCGGCTCACTGATTCGACGCGTTCGCTGATCCCTGACGGCGGCCGCCGTTGCGCGAAGCGCTCGTCCCCGCTAGCCTCTGCGGATGCGCACGCCTCTCGCCATCGCCCTTGCCCTTCTCTTCGCCCTCTCCGCCGCCGCAGCCGACTCGGCCGACGCGCGCCTCAAGCAGCAGAAGGCGATCTTCGCCGAGTTTTGGGAATCGACCCTCAAGCTCAATCCCACCCTCGCCACCTCCGTCGGCGACGATCGCTACAACGACAAGCTCGGCGACTACTCGCTGGCCGGCATCCGGCGGCGGCACGAGATCAACGACGCTTTCCTGAAGCGGATCAAAGCCGTCTCCACCGAAGGCTTCGGCGAGGAGGACCGCACCTCGCACGAGCTCTTCATCCGCAACCTCGAAGAGAACGACGTCGACTACGGCCTCAAGAACTACGAGATGCCGATCGGCGCGCTGGGCGGACCGCAGACACAGCTCGCCGACCTGCCGTTGTCGATGCCGTTCGACAGCGTGAAGCACTACGACGACTACATCGCCCGGCTCCATCAGATCCCGGCCGCCCTCGCTCAGGCCGAAGAGGTCCTCCGGGCCGGGGTGAAAGACGGCCTGGTCATGGTGAAGTTCCTGGCCGAGAAAATCCCCGCCCAGGCCAACGGCATCGTCGCCGCCGATCCGTTCCGCACCCCGATCAGGAAGATGCCGGCGTCGTTCTCCGACGCCGACAAGAAACGCCTGAGCGACGCCATCACCGCCGCGGCCGACAACGACGTGCTGCCGGCGTACAAGAAGTTCGCGAAGTTCATCGAAGCCGACTACGCCCCGCACGGCCGGGCCGCGCTGTCGATCGAGAGCCTCCCCGGCGGCAAGCAGCGCTACCAGGCCGCCATTCACCGCCTGACGACGACGAACCTCACGCCGGCCGAGATCCACAAGATCGGCCTCGGCGAGTACGACCGCATCGTCGGCGAGATGACGGCGCTGGCGAAGGCGAACGGCTACGCCGACCTGGCCGCCTTCCGCGAGCACATCGAGAACGATCCGAAGTACAAGCCCGCCTCGGCGCAGGCGATCCTCGACGACTTCCGGCACCACATCGACGAGATGCGCACGAAGCTCCCCCAGCTCTTCACGCTGATTCCGTCGGCGCCCTTCACCGTCGAGGCCATCCCGGAATTTCAGAAGGCGGCGGCGACGCATTACGTGCCCGGCTCCCCCGACGGCAAGCGGCCCGGGCGCGTCGTCGTGGCCGTCTCCGATTTCGCGCACCGCTCGATGATCAACGACGAAGCGGTCGCCTACCACGAAGGCATCCCCGGCCATCACATGCAGCTTTCCATTCAGCAGACTCTCACTGGGCTGCCGGAGTTCCGGAAGCACGGCGGCAACTCCGCGTACACGGAAGGGTGGGCGCTGTACGCCGAGGAGCTCGGAAAAGAGGCCGGGTTCTACAAGGATCCGGGCTCGGACTACGGGCGGCTGCGCTCGGAGCTCTTCCGGGCCGTGCGCCTCGTCGTCGACACCGGCATCCACGACATGGGGTGGACGCGCGATCAGGTGGTCGAGTTCATGCGCAAATCGCACGCCGTCGACGAGCCGACGATCCAAGCGGAGACGGACCGCTACATCTCCACGCCCGCGCAGGCCTTGAGCTACAAGCTCGGCCAGCTGAAGATCCGCGATCTCCGCCGCCGAGCCACGCAGCGCCTCGGCGCGCGCTTCGACGAGCGGAAGTTCCACGACGCCATCCTCTCCGGCGGCAGCCTCCCCCTTGACGTGCTCGACGCGCGGATCGAGCGTTGGATCGGCGCGCAGGAGAAGTGAGACACGAAAGACCGGCGCGGTATCCGTACACACCGCGCCGGCTCCCATTCCAACCTATTGCTTCGTTTTCAGCGTTCCGGTGATCGAGCAGAATCCGATCGGCTGGGCGGGCGGCATGTTGATGCCGCCGTCGAACCGCACCATGCCGGTCGCGTTCGCGAAGCGGCCGGTCCCGCCGTCGATGATCATCAATCCCTCGAAGTTCAGAATGCCCTGCGCGTCGGGCGCGAGCGAGACGCCCTCGCCGCTCACGCGCAGCTGATCGCCGTTGACGTCGATGAACGTCGCGGAGGTGACGGTCTTCGGCGGCAGGGCGCTGAAGTCGACCGTCTGCTCCGCAGTGATGCTGACGTTGCCGATGCCGGCGATCCACGCGTTCCCGCGCCACGGCGTGCGCATGACGGCGGGGTTGTCGGTGGGGATTAGGTCCGCCGCGCTGCCGGCGCTGCCGTGAATGTAGAAGACGCGCTGGGCCAGGTGCAGCGTCGGCTGCTGCGTGGCGTTGTCGGTGGTGGCGCCGTAAACGAGGGCCGAGCCGCTCGTCACCAGCAACTCGATCGAGTCACCATCCGCGACCGTTCCCTCGGCGAACGACTCCGCGGGGAGTTGCAGGAAGGCGTTCGGCGGGAGGGTCTTCTGCAACGTGCGGATCGCGGAGCCGTCGGCGGCGTGGACGACAACCGTGACCGCCGCTCCCCGCTCGAACGTGCGCGCGCCGATGTTCCAGCGGAAGCGCGTCAGGTCGGGGGCGATCAGCATCGTGGTGGTTCCGGCGGTGACGGCGTCGCCGATGTCGATGGTCTCTTCGTCGAGCCGATACGAGTTGGCCGCGCCGGCGGCGCGTCCTTCGATGGTGGCCACGGCCACCGGCGCCACGCCGCCCTTCGGCTGGATGTCGATGCTGCCGACGCCGGTCGCCCGGAGCTCGGCGAGAAGATCGGCGTAGAGCTTCGTCTCGTTCGGGGCCAGCGAATAGTCGATCGACTCCTGGTTGAGATCGTTGTCGGGGCAGACGAAGACGAGCTTTCCGGTGGCGGTGGCGGCGGATGGATTGTGCAGCCGCAGCGCCGTGGCGAAGTGCGATCCGTTGATTCCGTCGGTCGATCCGACGACGGGGATGACGGCGACGGTCGCCGCGCTCGCGGCGGAGGCGACAAGCAAGGTCACTGCGAATACACGAATAGCGCGTTTTAGGAAACTCATGTTTTCTCCTTTCAGTGATTGGGACCACACCACTGATAGGTCGACGTCACAGCAGCGACTGTGATCGCTGTTATGACCCCGTGTGACGCGCGCAGGGGCAAGTGAGACAATGCCGGCCATGCGAAGCATCGTTTCCGCCGCTCTTGCCGCGCTCGTCGCCATCGTTGCCGCCGCGCAGACGCCGCCGCCGCAGCCGGAGTTCGTCCGCCGCGCCCAGCAGCTCGCCCGCGGCGGTCAGCTCGAGGAGGCGCTCGGCGTCTATCAGAGCGAGCTGAAGACATCGCCCAACTCCGTCGCCGCGAACAACGGCGCCGGCGTCACGCTCGACCTCCTCGGCCGGACGAAAGAGGCCAAGGCGTACTTCAACCGCGCCATCGAGCTCGCCGACACGCCGGCGGCCAAGGCCAACGCCCGCCGCGCGCTGGCGATGTCGTATGCGTTCGACAACGACTGCGCGAACACCGCGAAGATCGACGAAGCGGTGGCGGCCTACTGGGCATCGGTGCCCGACCACGTCCGCGAGGGCGAAGTGCTCAACGAGGCCGCGCGCGTCTGCATCGAGACGGGAGCGCTCGACACCGCGGAGACGCTGTACCGCCGCGGCGAAGACGCGGGGCTGAAGGAGCCGAACATCACCGCCGCGCGCACGGCGCTGTGGAAGTTCCGCACGGAGCACGCCCTGGCCCGCCTGGCCGCGCGCCGCGGGCACGCCGAGGAGGCGAAGAAGCACGTCGCCGCCGCGCGCGCCCTGCTCGATGCCAACCCGGAGATGGCCAAGGATCAGGAGATCTTCTATCCGTATCTCACCGGCTACGTGGCCCTCTACGGCGGCGACGCCAAGACCGCGCTCGCCGAGCTCCAGAAGGCGCGCCAGGACGACCCGTTCATCCAGGTCCTGATGGCCCAGGCGTACGAGAAGCTCGGCGACGCCGAGCAGGCCAAAGCGCTGTACCAGAAAGCGGCGTCGACGACCGCGCACAATCCGGTGGGCGCCTATGCCCGCCCCTACGCGCTGAAGAAGCTCGCCGGGAAATTGTGAAGAAATGTGGGGCGGGATTCATCCCGCCCGGGCGGGATTCATCCCGCCCGCGCGGACTGAAGTCCGCGCCACACGCCCTACCGCTGATCTTTCTTTTCCTTCTCCGGCTTCTCCTTCGCCTTTCGTTTGATCGGCGGCGGTGCGGTGGTGGTTGCCGTGGTCGTCTTCGGGGG
>JBKOUP010000249.1:0-4901 GCA_046723495.1 Acidobacteriota bacterium | reverse complement strand
GTTGAGGATCGTCTGCGGCCAGACGACGGTCGAGAAGTCGATGCCGGCCTGGACGAACTTCCCGCCGGCCTTCACGCTCGGCAGGCTCGAGCCCATGTGGATCTTGTGGAAGAACACGCGGGCGCTGTACGACTGCCCGGTGCCGCCTTCGATGTTCTCGTTCGTGTGGCACATCACGCAGAGGTGGATGTCGCGGCGGTTGCCGCCGTGCAGCGCCAGCGGGTCGTGGCACTTGTTGCAGGAGTTGGCGATGGCCATGTTGTTCCAGGCCGGGGCGACGGGGGTGAGGCCGTCGGGGCGGAAATCCTTGAAGGCGTTGTCGGCGAAGTAGTCCTTGCCGATGATGTCGTTGAGCGTCCGCTTCGCTTGCGCGCCGATCGTGAACGTCTTCGTCAGGTCGAGGTTGGCGGGCATGGCCGTGGCGAACGTGTACGTGCCGTGGCCGAGCTCGAGGTCGGTGAAGGTGCCGCCGCTGTCGACGTTGGGGGCGGTCACGCCGTTGCGCGTGCGCGTCGTCAGCGAGTGGTAATAGCGCGTCGACGGATCCCACACGCCGAGGACAAAGGCGGGCGTGATCGGTCCGGGCGTCACCTTGCCGAGGCGGTCGAGCGGCTGGTCGAGCGAGTCCGTCAGCTTGAACTCCACGACTGGCTTCTTCCCCGGCGCCACGTTCGTCACCGAGACGATCGTCAGCTTCAGGCCCGGACGGATGTAGGCGATGCCGTCGTCGCCGAGGTAGGCCTCGATCTGATCGGCGGTGTAGACCGGCGCCTTCGTTGCCGGCGGCGGCGCGGAGGCGCGGTGGCGCGCCGGTGCGATCGGGAACGAGACCGTGGCGGCGGTGGCGAGGGCGACGACATAGCGGACGAACGTTTCCATGACGACCTCCAAATCAAACGAAGGGAACAGGGCACAGGGCCCGGGGGACAGGTGGGGACCGTCGCGAGAACATCACCTGGTCCCTTTCCCCTGTGCCCTCTCCCCTGGCTTCGAGAGGTACCAAATCAACGACGCGAGCTCGTCGGAGGTGAAGCGCGGCCAGGGGATGCGGCGGTCGCTCATGCGCGAGCTCATCTCCGGGGCGTGGTTCCACATGCGGCGGGCGATTTCTTCCTTCGGTTGGGCGGCCAGAACCTTGGCGAGCGGCGGGCCGACGCCTCCCTCGCCGTTCAGGCCGTGGCACGACGCGCAGTGCTTGTCGCGATAAACGGCGGCGGCGCGGGCGGGCTGGACTTCGACAGCGTCGTAGCGCGAGACGAAGAGATAGGCGAAGACGTCGGCGAGCTCCTCGTCGCGGAACACCGGCGTGCGCATGCCCATCGACTGCATCGCTCCCGACATGGCCGGCCAGTGATTCCACATGCGTCCGGCGAGCTGGGTCACGCTTCCCTGGAGCTCGGCGCGGCCGAGGTCGGGGCCGATCGAGCCGCCGCGGCCGAAGACGCCGTGGCACGTCGCGCAGCCCTTCGCGGCGAAGATCTCTTTTCCCTTGGCCGGATCGCCGGCGGACTTGAACGCGCGCGGCGCGCGGCGCTGCCCCTGCGTGCGCAGGTAGGCGAAGAGGTCGACGATCTCGTTGCCGCGGAACGTCGGCGGCTCGAGGTTGCGGGCGCGCATGGCCGGCACCATCACCGGGCCGTGGTTCCAGAGATCCTGGGCGATCTGCAGCGGCGGCATGCCTCGGGGCAGCGTGTCGAGGCGCGGGCCGGTGCGGCCCCCTTCCTTGCCGACGGCGTGGCATTCGATGCAGTGCTTCTCGGCGAAGAGGGCCTTGCCGGCGCGGGGGTCGCCGCGCTCGTCGAAGTAGTTGAGGAAATAGAGGAAGGAGAGGATGTCGGAGAGCTCGCCGGAGTCGAACTGGGGGCGGACGAGGCGGAGCTCCTTCATCTTCTCGTTCATCGTCGGGACGTGGTTCCACATCGCGGCGACGATCTCGTAGAACGAGCCTTTGATCGCCGAGCGGCCGAGGTCGGGGCCGATGCGGCCGCCGGCGCCGCGCACGGCGTGGCACTCCACGCAGCGCTTGGAGACGAAGAGAAGCTGGCCGCGAGCGGGATCGCCCATGGTGGCGGCTTGCGCCGGCGCGGCCAGAAGGAGGACGACTGCCAACCATTTATTCACTGGCCGCCTCCGGCAGGTAGCTCAGGACGCGCGTCGTCACTTCGTTGACCGAGTGCTCGCGGCCCTCGCGGATCTCCCAGATCGAGACGATCGGGAAGAACTTCGTGAAGAGCGTGTAGAGGAGGATGAACATCGAGATGAACGCGGCGAAGAGCGACCACTCCACCCACGACGGAATGTACGAGGCCGCCGTCATCGGCAGGCGTGGGCTGGAGAGGCTCGGCACGACGATGAGGAAGCGCTCCAGCCACATCCCGATCTCCACCGAGAGCGAGGCCACGACCGTCCCCCACACCTTCGTCCGCGTGCGGTTGTTCGCGAGGAGCGCGAACGGAATCACGAAGCAGGTGATGACCATCGTCCAGAAGAGCGGCGAGAACCGGCCCTCCGTCTTCGACAGGAAGATGACCATGTGCATCGGCTCGCCGCCGTAGTACGTGGTCAGGAACTCAGCGAAGGTGAAGTAAAACCAGAGGAGGCTCATCACCAGGAGGAGAAGGCCGAGGTTGTTGAAGTGGATCGGCTTGAGGTACTCCTCGAGGTGGTAGGCCTTCCGGATGATGGCCATGGCGATGATGATCGCGGCGATGCCGGAGAAGATCGCCCCGACGACGAAGTACGGTCCGAAGATCGTCGAGTGCCACATCGGCTGCACGGTCATGGCGAAGACCCACGACACGACCGTGTGCACGCTGACGGCGATGGGGATGACGATGACGGCCATGACGGCGATGGCGCGCTCGAGGATGCGGCGCTGCTTGTCGCTGCCGGTCCATCCGAGGGCCAGCGGGCGGTAGAGCCAGCGCCGCGAGGGCATGCGGTCGCGCAGGATGGCGATGTCCGGGATGAGCGGCAGGAAGAGGTAGATCGTGCTGGCCGTCAGGTACGTCGCCACGGAGGTCACGTCCCACAGCAGCGGCGAGGTGAAATTGCCGTGCAGCAATACGTTGAGGACGCGGTCGGGACGGCCGAGGTCGAGGATGACGCAGCCCATGCCGAAGAAGAGCACCAGCACGGTGATGACCTCGGCGGCGCGCGTGATCGACCGCCGCCACTCCGCGTGGGCGAGGCGCAGGATCGCGGAGATGAGCGTGCCGGCGTGGCTGATGCCGATGAAGAAGACGAAGTTGGTGATGTAGAGGCCCCAGTAGACCGGGACGTTGAGTCCGGTCACGCTGAGGCCGCGACGGAGCTGGGTCCACCACGCGAACGCGCCCCACAGGCCGACGGCGAGGAGGCAGGCGACGCCGAACCAGAAGCGGCGCGTGGTGATCTCGATCGGGACGAGCAGGCGATCGTCAGACGTCTCCACCCGATTCTCCTTTCGAGAGGTAAATGACTTTCGGCTTGGTTCCGAGCTCGTCGAGGAGCCGGAACGCCCTCGGCCCCTCGGAGAGCCGGGCCACGACGCTGCGCGGGTCGTCGAGGTCGCCGAAGAACATGGCCTCGGCCGGACAACTCTCCACGCAGGCCGGCACGTAGTCGCCGTCGCGCAGCGGGCGCCCGTCCATCTTGGCCTGGTCGCGCGCGCGCTGCAGGCGGTGATGGCAGAACGAGCATTTCTCTACGACGCCGCGCGGGCGCACGGAGACGTCGGGGCTGAGCCCCTGCTCCATCGGCTGCGGCCACGACGGCAGCGTCCAGTTGAACTGCCGCACGGTGTACGGGCAGGCCGTCGTGCAGTAGCGGCAGCCGATGCAGCGCGCGTAGTTCTGTCCGACGAGCCCCTCGCTGTCGATGCGCGTGGCGCTCGCGGGACAGACTTTCATGCACGGCGGCTTCTCGCAGTGCATGCAGAGCACGGGCATGAGCCGCATGGCGGCGTGGGCGCCGCGCTCCTCGCGGAACGGCACGAGGCGCATCCAGGCGATGCTGCGGCCGTGCGCGGCCTCGGCGGGGCCGGCGGGCGGGATGTTGTTCTCGACCTGGCAGGCCACGACGCAGGCCTGGCAGGCCGTGCAGCGATCGAGATCGATGACCATGGCCCAGCGCGTCATGACGTGGCCTCGCTGACGAGAACGTTCGCGGCGCCGAAGTCGGGGAGCATCGAGAAGGGCTCGCGGGCGCCGTCGAGGAGGCGCAGCGGATTCGCGCCGATGCCCTCCGCCCACCGCCCGCCCGCCCTCTTGCCGAGGCCGGCGGGGATGGCAATGGCGCCGGGGACGATGCGCTCGGTGACGCGCGCGTGGATGACGATGGCATCGTTGCCGGTGGCCACGCGGATGCGCGCGCCGTCGCGGAGGCGCAGCACCCTGGCCGTCTCGGGGTGGATCTCGCCCCACGTCGCCCAGCGTTCCGCGTGCCCCGGATCGAGCAGGCCCTGGAGGAACGGAAGCTCCGCGCCGCTGCCGCCGGCGATCGGCAGCGGCTCGAAAAGGATGAGGGCGAGCGCGCCGCCGCCGTCGAGGCGCGGCGTGGCGCTCTCGGCGAATTGCTTGACCAGGTCGGAACGGAAGTCGAAGCGCCCCTTCGGCAGGACGCGCCCCCAGTCGCCGTGGTCGTAGAACGGATCCCACCAGCCGCCCGTCTCGACACTACGATTCCATAATTCCTCCGATGTGGAGTACCCCGGAGCGCGCCATCCGGCCTCTTCCATCATGCGCACCCAGGCTGCCTCGAAGTCGGTTCCCATGACCGCGCCGCGCTTGGCCTCGTACAGGCGGTCGACGGCGGCGCGGATGGCCGCTTTGCCGTCGTCCCACGGAAAGGCCACGCCGGCGCGCTTGGCGAGCGCGATGAAGACGTCGCCGAGCGGTCTGGCATCGACGACCGGCTTGGCC
>JBKOUP010000395.1:0-2443 GCA_046723495.1 Acidobacteriota bacterium | reverse complement strand
GATCTCTCGATCGCGGCGCGCGGCGAGCGCGATGCCGATGATGAGGATGATGACGCTGATCAGCTGCGCGATGGTGAACGGGCCGAGAAAGCGGTCGTCCTTGGCGCGGACGATCTCGACGAGGAAGCGCTCGACGCCCATGAGCATGAGGAACGCCCCGAAGACGCGGCCGCGATGGTGCGGCCTGCGCGCGAGCATGAGCAGGATCGCGAACATGACCAGGGCGGAGGCGGACTCGTAGAGCTGCGTGGGATGGACTTTGAGGATCTGGCCGGGGAGGCAGTCGACCTTCACGCCGAAGTCGTGCAAGGCTTCGCAAGTCGTCGGCGGCGAGCCTTTGGGGAAGGCGATGCCGACCCACGAGTTGGTCGGTCCGCCGTAGTCGTCGCCGACGAGGAAGCAGCCGATGCGGCCGAGGGCGTAGCCGATGGCCAGCGACGGCGCGGTGGCGTCGGTGGCGGTGAGGAAGTCGACATGACGCCGCCACAGTAGGAAGCCGCATCCCAGAAAGCCGCCGATCAAGCCGCCGTACCAGACCAGTCCGGCGCGGTCGAAGAGGAGATGCCAGTCGCGGAAGAGGATGGCGTAGTAGATCTTGGCGCCGACGATGCCGCCCAGCGCGGCGTAGACGACCATGGAGGAGGCGAGATCGTCGGAGAGGCCGTAGCGCCGGAACTGCCGCGTCAGCACCCACCCGGCCACGATGAAGGCCAGGAACATCATCAGGCCGAAGGTGGTGATCTCGAAGTTGTGGAACTTGACGAGGGAGGGATACATGCGCGGCCGAATATAGCAGTGCTGAGTGCTGAGTGCTCTTACACCGTCGCCTTCTCCAGCGAGGCCTTCTGGTCCGAGATGAAGCGGAACACGTCCACCTTGCTCGAGGCGTCCAGGTGCTGGGAGACCTCGAACAGCTGCACGGAGAGCAGCGTGTTCAGCCCCTCGTCGAGCGCGGTCTTGCGCTTCTCGAAGGGGAGCTCGGAGATGTTGGCGATGAGCATGTTCTCGTCGAAGCGGCCGAACTGGTCGAAGAAGACGCCGGTCCAGAGCTCGTCGCTCTCGGCCGTCTGCAGCGCGGTCATGAAAATGTCGCGCGCCGACTCGTCGCCGACGGCGTGCTGCAGCGCGGCGTAGAGGCGGCCGAACATGTCGTTGTACGTCGAGATCACCTTCAACAGCTCCGGAGAGTCTTCGACGTCGAGAAAGACGGGACGGAACGACTTCTCCTCCGGGGCTACCTCGATCAGGCGCGCCGACAGCAGTTGGAAGAGGATGCGCGAGACCTCGAACTCCGTCATCTCCGACTTGCCGATCAGCTCGCGCACGCTGAGCTTGCCGTCGATGTTGCGGTAGACGGCCATCTCCTGCTCGTTCATGTCGAGGGCGCGGACGTCGGGCGTCGTGCCCGGCACCTTCATGAACACCATCTCCACGCTCGGCACCTTCTCCTTGATGCGCGCGGTCTCGTCGAGACGGCGGATGCCCTCCATCAGCACGCCTTGGGTATGAATGGCCAGGACGATGCGCTCCGCGGCCAGCTCGTCGACGGAATCGAGGAACGTGAAGGTCCCCTCCTTCCAGTTGAAGAGCGAATAGAGGATCTCCAGGGCCTGGTGCTTGACGCCCCACCAGAGGTCCTTCGGCGAGATCGCTCCCATCTGCACGAGGAGCTTGCCGTGGCGGGTCTGGGCGGTGACGCGGCGCTTCGACTCGTCGTACTGGGCCTGGGTGATCTTGCCGTTGCGGAGGAGGAACTGCCCGAGAGTGTGCTCGGGGGAGTTGGAGTTGGCGAAGACGATCTCGCCGTCTTTCCAGTGGATCGTGCGCTCGAGGTGCTGGTTGCGGACGACGAGCTTTCCGCTGCCGCGGATCATGGCCAGGAAGCTCAGCACGTCCGGGAGTTGGATGCGCGAGAGATCGCCCTGAAGGATGGTCACAGGATCGGACATCGGAGAGGACCTGCCAACAACTGTGGCAAAGAAACCGCGATCCCGCAAGGGTTTATTCAAGTGCTCAGTGCTGGGTGCTGAGTGCTGCGTCGGCGGCCCTCGCACGAGGGACGATCTCGTTGAGCACGGCGACCGCACGATCGATCTCTTCCTGCGTCGTGAAGCGCGACAGCGAGACCCGAATCGTGGCCCTGGCCTCCCTCTCCGTGAGGCCCATCGCCGTCAGCACGTGACTCGGCTCGATGCGCCCCGAGGAGCAGGCCGCGCCGGTGGAGACGGCGACGCCGGCGAGGTCGAGGCCGATCACGATGCCCTCGCCGTCGGCGTCGTCGAAGGTGACGCTGCTCGTGTTCGGGAGGCGCTCGGCGTCGGCGCCGTTGATCGTCACGCCGAGGGGAGCGATGGCGGCTTCGAAGCGGTCGCGCAAGGCGCGGATGCGCGCGCGGGGCGCGGCATCGCCGGCCAGCCGCGCGGCCGCGCCGAAGGCCACGGCC
>JBKOUP010000241.1:0-1802 GCA_046723495.1 Acidobacteriota bacterium | reverse complement strand
GCTCCGGCCTTTGCGCCGGCCGAGCCCGCGCCCGCGCCGGCCCCCGCGCCCGCGCCCGCCCCCACGCCGGCGCCCGAAGAAGCGCCCGCGGCCGAGTAAAGGAGAACGCATATGGCAACGACTGGACCTCGTCGTTCAGGCCCGGGCGGCGGCGCCGCCGGCGCGGCCGGACAGCAGGGCGGCAAGAAGAAGTTCTTCTACCGCCGCAAACGCGTCTGCAAGTTCTGCGTGGAGAAGATCGAGTACATCGACTACAAGGACCTGAAGACGCTGCAGCAGTTCATCCCGGAGCGCGGGAAGATCCTTCCGCGGCGCATCTCCGGCACGTGCGCGCTGCACCAGCGCAAGCTGCAGAACGCCATCAAGCGCGCGCGCATCGCCGCGCTGCTGCCGTTCACTGCGGACTGAGTATTCGATGACCGAGACCATGCAGAGCGAGCCGGCGGTTGTGCCGCGGCGTCCCGCACGCAGCTTCGTCATTCACGCGGCGCTGACCGCGGTGATGCTCGTGACGCCGTTCGCCGTGCTGCTGCCGGTGGTGCTGCTGCACTGCGGCATCCGCCTGGGCCGGCGCGCGGCGTGGCTCGCGCTCGCGGTGGGCGTCGCCTTCGCGGCGCTCGTCACCGCGTTCCAAGTGACGATCGAACCGCTGCCCCGCAGCGAGTACACCTACCTCGCCGCGATCATCCTCGGATTGGCGCTGCCGGCGCTGGCGGTGCTGCCGATGGCGCAGCGCGGCGAGCGGTTCGGGCGCGTGCTGCTCCTGGCGATCTTCGTCTCCGTCGGCGGACTGCTGCTGACCGAGGTGGGCTCGCGGGCGCTGCTGGGATTCTCGCCGTACGCGGAGCAGATCGACGGCGCGCGCCGCTCCGGCGCGTCGTTCACCGACCTCTACGCGAAGATGGGCGTGCCGGCGACGGCGATCAAGAAGTGGACGGACGTGGCCATCTTCTGCACGCCCGGCTTCCTGGTCATCGACATCGCGCTCTTCCTCCTCCTCAGCCTGCTGATCTTCGGGCGGCTGCGCGGGTGGCGCGCGGCGGTCGAGGGGACGGACGTCTCCCTGGCCACGCCGTATCTCTTCCGCAATCTCGCATTTCCGGACTGGCTGCTCTTCGCCTTCATCCTCGGCGGCGTCTCTCCGCTGATGAAGGGCGCCGTGCAGCACGTCGGCGCGAACATCCTGACGGTGGTGATTTTTCTTTACCTCGTGCAGGGGCTGGCCATCTTCCGCTCGCTGCTGGTCACGTTCGGCGCGGGCTTCGGCGCGTCGCTGCTCGCGTACGCGATGCTCGGCGTGCTCACGGTTCTCGGCGGCGTCGCGCCGCTGCTGCTGAGCATCGCCGGGCTGTTCGACTCATTCTTCGATTTCCGACACTTCATGAAGCGAAAGGACGACTCCGATGAAAGTCATTCTGACTGACGAGATCCGCGGCCTTGGCGCGCGCGGCGACATCGTCACCGTCAAGGACGGCTACGCCCGCAATTACCTCCTGCCGAAGAAGCTCGCCCGCGAGGCCACGGCGGGCAACCTCAAGGGCATCGAGCAGGAGCGCAAGAAGTGGGCGCTGCTCGCCCAGCAGGAGAAGGACGCCGCGGCCAAGTCGGCCGAGGCGGTCAAGGGGACGAAGGTCACCGTGGAGAAGCGCGTCGGCGAGCACGGCCAGCTCTTCGGCTCGGTGACGGCGAACGACATCGCCGACGCCCTGGAGGCGAAGGGTCACAAGGTCGACAAACGCCGCATCGAGCTCGCCCATCCGATCAAGACCCTGGGCATGCACGACGTGGAGGTCCGCCTGCAC
>JBKOUP010000114.1:0-6930 GCA_046723495.1 Acidobacteriota bacterium | reverse complement strand
ACTCCGGTCGTCATCGCCGGCCTAGTGACGCCGCTGATCGTCGCGGCCACGGGACTTCTTCAGGCCGAAAACGCGCGCGTATGGATTTTCCTGATGCCGTTCGTGGCCTTCGCCGCGGCGTTGGAGATGACGCAGTGGCGGCGCGCCGGACGTCTGCTCGTGTTCGCGTCGATGATCGTCGTGACGATCGCCCTCTACGTGAACATGCGCTTCACTTACGAGAGGCCGTTCACGGTCAAGGAAGGATTCCGCTCCATCCCCGCCTCGGCGATCCGCTGAACGCGCAGGCCGGACAGCCAGGCGGCGGCGTACAGGACGAAGGCGATGGCCAGCAGCGCGCGCAGGCCGAGCCACAGCGAGGCCGATTCGAGGATGCCGCCCGCCAGCGCGCCGAGGAGGTTCGAGCCGATGGCCTCGGCCGCGAAGCCCGATTCCGCAAAGCGTTTGATGAAGACGATGCCGGCGAAGAAGACCGGCGAGCAGAGGAGGAGCGTGGCCACGGTGACGCGCAGGGCGAAGGAGCGGAAGAAGATCGACTGCAGCGGCAGCGCCCAGCAGACCGCGATCGTGACGAGGATGCCGGCGTAGGCCGCGCCTGTGGGAATTCGCGGCAGCGCCGCCGCGACGCCGTTGGCAGCGACGATCAGCAGCAGGAGCACGGCGATGACGATGGCATTCACCGTCCAGGTCGTGCCGAAGAGGAGGGCCATTCTGCTGATGATCTGGGCCTCGAGAAGGAGAAAGGCGGCGCCGAGGAAGAAGAACTCCCAGCGCAGCGCCCGCACGTGCAGTCCGACGCGGCGCACCGCCACGAAGCACACGAGCAGGAGCAGAACCGAGATCGTCACGACGCTCGTCGGCAGTCCCGGCTCGCGCTGGTAGAGATACGGCCAGTCGTCGGTCGGCAGCGGCACGTGCTCCATCGTCAGCGCCGAGTGCGTGCCGAGGAAGCTCGCGAAACGCGCGTCGGCCATCGCGGTGCTCACGTTCTCCGGCGGCGCGATGACGAAGAAATTGCCGGCCGTGGTCATGACGTCGATGTCGGCGCGGACGTGGAGAGGCTCTTTGCCGAAGACGGCCACGAGCATGTCGTGCAGCCTCCCGGCGATCCATGGCTGCTTCACCTGGAACTTCAGGATGAAGACGCCGCCGGGAGCCAGCAGGCGCTTCGCCGCCTGCATGGCCTCGAGCGTGTAGACGTAGTTGTCGATGCGGATGTTCGAGTAGTGCGACGAGGTCGTGTGCGAGTCGAGCAGCGAGAACATCACCAGGTCAAAGCGCGCATCGGTGTTCTGGATGTAGCTGCGGGCGTCGTCGTTGACGATGGCCACGCGCGGCGATGCGTAGGGGTGCTCCGGATGAAACTCCTCGCCGAGGCGGAGGATCAGCGGATCGATCTCCACGGCGGTGACGTGGCCCGAGCCTGCGCGCAGCGCCGCGGCGACGTCGTTGCCCATCCCCGAGCCGAGAACGAGCACCGAGCGCGGATGCGGCGCGAAGCGGTAGGGAAGGTTGAAGGCGTTGAGCTCGATCGGGATTTCCCGAAAGAGCGATGGGTGGCTCCGCACGAACTCCGGCGAAAGGTTGATGATTTTCTGATACCAACTGCTGTTCGTGCGCAGCGTCAGCTCCAGCGGTTCGCCGTTCACCCAATTCTCCGCGAGGAGGTTCAGCTTTTGGTAGGGCGACCAGTACGTGCGGCCGGGCTCGTTCCTCGCGGCTCCCCAGGCGATTAGGGCGATGCAGACGGCGAACGCGGCGAGAGTGACCGTGCGCGGCCGCGCCAGTGACCACAGCAGCGCGACCGCGAACGCCGCGGCGACGCCGAACCAGATCACCGGCGGCTGATCGGCGAAGCAGAGGCCGGTGTAGAGGGCGATGCCGGCCAGGCTGGCCACGACGTTGACCGAATAGGCGGCCACGCCGTTGCGCGCGCTCTCGAGGTAGTAGCCGACGAGCTGGCCGATGGGAATGAACGCCACCGCGATGAGCGCGAAGATCGGCAGGGTCACGATCGAAGCGAGGAGAAGTCCGATGACGGCGTCGCGCGTGAACGCCGTGGCGATTCCCCAGATCTGCACCTCGGACGTCGCGCCGAGCAATACCGGCAACGCGCGTACGAGCAGACGCACGGGCCCGAGCGGCAGCGCGATCAGCGCGCTCAGAAAGAGGAGCGGGACGACGAGCGTAGCAATGGAGATCGCGCGCCGGCAGAGATAACAGCCGATACCGAAGCCGAGGAAGCAGGCGATGAGGACGAAGTTCTTGAAGTAGGCGAAGATGCGGATCTCGCTGGAGATCCAGCGGATCAGGAGCAGCTCCAGGTACAAGCCGAGGATGCTGCTGAGAATCAGGCCGCGATGCGTGTAGCCGCCGAGGTCCGCCGGCGTGAACCAAAGCGGCGAAGCGGGCGGCGGGCCGCTGTACCCGCGCAGCAGCCAGATGACGATCGCCGAGCCGCCTAGCGAAACGATCGCGATCGTCAGGAAAAACGAGAAAGTCATGGGGACGAGAAGTCGCGCGATTGTACCATCGCGTTCGTGCAGCCTCGGCTCGTCCGCGCCCTCGCCGCGCTCGCCTTCGCCGCGATGATCGTGGGCGGCATCGAGCCGTTCTACTTCCGCGCCTTCTTCCTCGACGCCCCGCGCTGGCGCGCCGCGCTCGCGGAGTTGCCGTGGCGCAAGCTTCCCGGATTTCGGCGCTTCCTGATCGGCGTCGACGCCCGCACGCCGCCCGGCGCGCGCATCGCTCTCTTCATTCCGGGCGGTCCGGACGCGTACGTCTACGGGCATGACCGCGCCTCGTTCCTGCTGACGGGGAAGCAGCTCGTGCCACCGCAAAACGCCGAGTGGATCGCGGCGTGGCATGGCGCGCCGGCGGTTGCGGGATTTCAGACCGTCTGGCGCAGCGAGGACGGCGTGCTGATGAGGCGCGCGCCGTGAACCGCTGGCTCGGCGAGCTCTGGCTCCTCGGCGCAGGCGTCGTGGCCTTCGTGCTCTTCGCGGCGTCGCTGCTGCACGTGCCGTGGGCGCCGTGGATGGTAATCGCCGCGGTGCTGGCCACGATCGCCGTTTTCGCCGTGCGCGCCCGCTTCGCGTTTGCGCTTCCCCATCCGATCGACGCCATCACCGCCGTCGCCGTGGCTGGCTACGCGCGTTTCGCGGCGCTCGGGCCGCCGGCCGAGGCGGACTTCATCACCATGTGGGGGCTGAAGGCGAAGCAGTTCGCGTTCGCGCGCGGCATCGACTGGGCCTTCCTGCAGAATCCGTTCAACGAATTCGCGCACGTCGACTACCCGCCGCTGGTGTCGCTGATCTACGACGCGCAGGCGCTGCTGATGGGGGCGTGGCCGGACCGCTGGCTGGGCATCATCAACGTCGGATTCGGCGTGGCCACGCTGCTGATGCTCCGCTTCTTTCTGCGCGAAGAGGCGGAGAGCGGATGGCTGCGCGCGCTGGCGACGCTGGCGTTCATCGCCTTCGCCTTGTCGCCGTGGATCGGTCTCGCCGAGGGGCCGCTCGTCGCCTACGGCACCACCGGCCTCCTCTTCGTCCGCCGCGGCGACGTCGCCCGCGGCGCCGTCTACCTCGGCCTCGCCGCGAACTGCAAGAACGAGGGCCTCACGCTCATCGTCGCCGCGGCCATCGGCCTCCTCGCCGCGGGCGCGTGGCGGAAGATCGTCCGTCTCTGGCCTGCCGCGGCGATCGCCGCGCCGTGGCTCATCGCGCGCGCGCTGCACGGGCTGCACGGCGACCTGACCGTCCCCGGCATCGCCGCGCGCGCGGCCGCGCATCTCCACGACCTCGGCCCGATGTTCGCGGCCATGGCCCGCTACTCCCTCGGCCGGCCGATCCTCTGGAGCGGCATCGTCCTGGCCATCGTCATCGGCGCGCCGCGCATCGCGAAGCGGGAGCGCTTCCTCGCCGTCGCCATCGTCGTGCAGCTCCTCGTCTTCGTCGCCGCGTACATCGTCACCCCGCATGACGTCACGTGGCACGTGCGCTGGTCATGGGAGCGGCTCGTGACGCAGCTCGGCGCCGCGATCATGTTCCTGGCGATGGCCGGCGTGCTGCCGCTGTTCAGGCCGTCGTCTGCACCTTGACCGGCTCGCTGCGCCTCATGTCGAGGAAGAGCAGGCCGATGCCGATGCAGATGGCCGAGTCGGCGACGTTGAAGGCCGGCCAGTGGTGGGCCTGGCCGCCCCAGTTGACGTAGACGTCGAGGAAGTCGACGACATAGCCGAGGCGGAAGCGGTCGACGAGGTTCCCGATCGCGCCGCCGAGGATGAGGTGCAGGCCGACCTGCAGCGTACGGTCGGTGACGGCGGAGCGGAAGGAGTAGACGACGACGACGGCGAAGACCGCTAGCGCGCCGATGTTCAGCAGCGTCGGCACGAGGTGCGACTCGGCGTTCGCGCCGATGCCGAAGGCCGCGCCGGTGTTGCGCACATGCACGAGCTGGAAGAGGTCGGGCACGAGCGGCACGGCGTCGTTGAGCCCGATGTTCGCGGAGACGAGCCACTTCGTCGCGCTGTCGAGCGCGAGGATGAGGAGGGAGACGGTGAGGTATTTGAGGCGGTTCACGTGAGTTCTTAGTTCTTGGTTCTTGGTTCTTAGTTGTTAGTTTTGTCGTTCGTTCCCGGCTCGGCTAAGAACTAAGAACTAAGAACCAAGAACTAAGAACCTAACAACGGCTCTCGATCAACTTATCCAACTCCTCCCTCAACCGCCCCAAAATCTCGTCATAGCCGAACTGCCCCAACGTCTCCGTCCCGCGCTTGAGGTTCACGAACGATGGCGCGCACCACATGCCGAGGTCGGCGTCGTCGGTCTCGCCGGGGCCGTTCACGCGGCAGCCCATGACGGCGATGGTGATGTCGTGCTCCTTCGCATACTCGGTCATCTCGCGCACGTTTTGGGCCAGATCGATGAAGGCCTCGTTCTCCACGCGCGAGCACGACGGGCAGCTGATGATGTTCAGCCCCTTCTGCTCGAAGCGAGGTACGGAGCGGAAGCGGCCGTGCTCGATGTCGTCGAGGATTTGTCGCCCAACCGTAACCTCCTCGCCTTTGCGCTCGAAGGGAAGCGTCAGCGAGACGCGGATGGTGTCGCCGATGCCGCGGGTGATGAGCTGCTCGAAGGCGATGCGGGTCTTGATCACGCCGTCGGGCGGCATGCCCGCCTCCGTCACGCCGAGGTGCAGCGGGACGTCGGGGCGCGCGGCGGCGAAGCGGATGTTCGCGTCGATGACCTTGTTCGGGTCGGAATCCTTGAGCGAGACGCAGTACTGGTCGAAGCCGAGGTCGTCGAGCAACCGGCAGTGCTCGAGCGCGGAGTCGATCATCGGCGAGATCGAGTCGTCCTTCGGATAGAGCGAGAGCTTCTCCGGATCGACCGAGCCGCAGTTGACGCCGATGCGCATCGCGCAGCCGTGCTCGCGGGCGAGCTCGACGAGGTAGCGGACCTTCTCCCGGATCGGCTTGTCGCGCTCGATGTGGTGAAGGTGCCCGGGGTTGTAGCGGAGCTTCTGGACGAACGGCGCGACCTTCTCGGCCAGCCGGTAGTTCTCCTGCAGATCGATGGCGAGGTTGGCGTTCGGCCGGGCCCGGCGGATCTCGGCGAGCGCGGTCACGTCCTTCGGCGTGTCGATGGCGATGCGGATGACGTCGGCGCCGGCGAGCTCGAGCAGCTCGACCTGGCGGATCGTGGCGGCGATGTCCTGCGTGCGCGTCGCTGTCATCGACTGCACGGCGATCGGGTTCGCGCCGCCGATCTTGACGTTGCCGATGCGGATTTCGCGGCTGGTACGGGCGTTCACGGGAGGAGTGTAACCAAGGCGAACTGCAAACGCTTCCGCCGCGTCCCTCCAAGCACGGCCGCCGTCCTTATGTCAACGTTGCAGTTCGTTAACAGGCTCGGATAAGCTCCGCCGACCTCGGCCCCCAACGCCCCAATTTCAGCAACAAAAGGCGGTTCCATGCGTCAACCAGTGAGAATTCTGGCGATCGCGGCAGCGCTCTGCCTGTCCGCATCCACGCTTTTTGCGCAGCCGTCGTGCCCGGCGCCGCAGATCGTCCAGTCCGGCGGGCCGAACCCGACATGCGCCGGCGTCCCGGTCACGCTCGATGCCGGGCCTGGCTGGGCCAGCTATGAGTGGTCGAACGGCGCGACGACGCGCCAGATCACCGATTCGCCGGGGCAGACGACGTCGTACTGGGTCCGCACGACCGATGCGAACGGCTGCAGCGCCACGTCGCAGACGTACCAGGTGCAGGTCGTGTCTGCCCCCGAGGCGTCGATCTCGCTGAGCTCGACGTCGCTCTGCTCCGGTGCCACGGCGACGGCGCGCGACACGTCGTCGACGACGTGGGCCACGCGGAATTGGAGCGTGACGAATGCGGTCATCGAAGCCGACCACGGCTCGTCGATCGACTTCCACGCCGACGGCAACGGCGACGTGACCGTCACCCTCGACGCCACCGATGCGAACGGCTGCCCGGCCAGCGCCGCCGCCACGGCGACGCTGCGCAGCATCCCGCCGCCGGCGCTGCGGCAGAGCGTGTCTCGTGGCGTCTGCCCCGGCTCCATGGACCGGATCTTCATCGACAGCCCGGCCGACGCGAACACGAGCTGGGCGAACGTGCGGTGGAGCATCGTCAACGGCACGATCGATTTTTCCAACAACTACAGCGCCGACTACACGACCGATCCGAGCGGTCTGCCGGCCACGATCACCGCCGTCGCCACCGACACCCTCGGCTGCACGAACAGCGCGAGCATCACCATCCCCGTGCGCAGCATCCAGCCGCCGGTGCTGCGGCAGAGCGTGTCTCATGGCGTCTGCCCCGGCTCCATGGACCGGATCTTCATCGACAGTCCGGCCGACCCGAGCACGAATTGGGCGACCGTGCAATGGAGCATCACCAACGGC
>JBKOUP010000421.1:0-2813 GCA_046723495.1 Acidobacteriota bacterium | reverse complement strand
CGTCAGATACGTCTGATCCTTGAGACCGCGCTCGTAGTCCGCGAGGAGGCGCATGCCTTCGGTCGGCTTCAGGCGATCTTGCTTGATCGCCACGTCGACCTGCGCCTTCACCTTGGCGACCATGTCGCGCCCGTCGTACTGGGTCATGCCGAGCACTTCGCTGATCGTGTTCCCGGCGATCGTCTCTTCGATGTAGTACCCGCACTCCTCGTCGTCATCGAGGAAGACGTGCACCTCGTTCACCCGGCCGAAGAGGTTGTGCATGTCGCCCATGATGTCCTGGTAGGCGCCGGTGAGGAAGACGCCGAGGTAATAGGGATCGCTGTTGCGGAGCTCGTGCAGCGGCAGCGTGTCGCGCACGTCGGAGAGGTCGATGTATTTCGAGACCTTGCCGTCGGAGTCGCAGGTGATGTCGACGAGCGTCGACTCCAGCTGCGGCCGCTCGTTGAGGCGGTGGATGGGCACGATGGGGAAGAGCTGGCCGAGGGCCCAGTGGTCGAGCAGCGACTGGAAGACCGAGAAGTTGCAGATGTGCTGGTCGGCGAGCTCGGTCTGCAGGTTGCGCAGGTCCTCGGGCACTTCCTCGGGATCCATGTTGCGGACGACGAGCTCGAGCTTCTCGGCGACCTGCCAGAAGAGCTCCTCGATGCGCGCCTTCGCTTCCAGGCCGAGGAGGCCGACCTCGAAGAGATTCTGGGCCTGCTCCTTGATCTGGATCAGGTCGTGCCACGACTCGTTGAGCGACTCCTCGCCGGCGCGCTCGCTGATCTCGATGATCTCCCGGATCAGCTTGTGGTCGGCGGGGCGGCTCTGCACCGGCTCGAGCGGCGTCTTCTCGATCGAGCCGAAGGCCTGCACGACGAGCACGGAGTGATGGGCGACGATGGCCCGCCCCGACTCCGAAACGATGTTCGGATGGGGCACGTGCTCGTCGTCGCAGACGTCCATGATGTTGTAGACGATGTCGCTGGCGTACTCCTCGACGGTGTAGTTCATGGAGGAGTGGAAGCTCGAGCGCGAGCCGTCGTAGTCGATGGCCAGGCCGCCGCCGACGTCGAGGTACTCCAGCGGATGCCCCATCTTGAAGAGCTTCGCGTAAACCATGGCCGCCTCGCGTACGGCGCGCTTGATGGTGAGGATGTCGGGGATCTGCGAGCCGATGTGGAAGTGGAGGAGCTTGAATGCCGACTCCATCTTTGCCTCGGCCAGGATCTCGATCGCTTCGAGGATCTCGGCGGTCGACAGCCCGAACTTGGCGTGCTCGCCGCCCGAGGTCGCCCACTTGCCGGCGCCCTTCGACAGCAGGCGCACGCGCATGCCGATCCACGGCTCCACGCCCATCTCCCCGGCAATGCGCACGATCATCCGGATCTCCGAGAGCTTCTCCGCGACAACGATCACTTTCTTGTCGAGCTTCCGCCCGAGCATGGCCATGCGCAGGTAGCGCTCGTCCTTGTAGCCGTTGCAGATGATCAGCGACTCGGGATCTTCGTGCACGGCCAGCCCGGCGAAGATCTCCGGCTTCGATCCCACTTCCAGGCCGTAGTTGAACGGCTTGCCGGCATCAAGGATCTCTTCGACGACTTCGCGGAGCTGGTTGACCTTGATCGGAAAGACGCCGCGATACGCGCCGCGGTAGGTGTGCTCGGCGATGGCGGCGTTGAACGCGCTGTTGAGCATCTCCACGCGATGGCGTAGAAGGTCCTGGAAACGGACCAGCAGCGGCGTCTGGAGGTTCAGCGCCTTCGCCTCGCGCAGCACCTCGACGAGCGGGACGGCGATCCCGTTCTCCTGCAGCGGCGCACAGGTGAGGTCGCCGTTGGCGTTGGCGTCGAAGTAGCCGCCGCCCCAGCGATCAATCATGTACAACGAGGTGGAGTCTTCGACGGACCAGGGATCGAACTGCCGGGGGCTGGCTTCCATTGGGCGCAAGAATAGGTCAGCGAATCGTCTTCGTCACGACCTTTCCGGGCGGCGTGTCGTGCGTGAACATCTCCAGCGCGGCGCGGACCACGGCGCGGTGGACGTCGCGCTCGCCGGCCCGCCCGACCACCCGCCCGATCTCGCTGCCGTCGAAGGTCATGGCCCGCGGCGGGTGGACGGCCTGCGTTGCTGCCGGCGAGGCGGTGATGACGATCGTCGGGATGCCGCGCGCCTCGATCTCGCGCGCCAGCGTGGCGATGGTGCGGTGGCACGTCTCGGGGCACCCCGCGGTCATCAGCACGAGCTTCGTCTTCGAGCGCTCGACCTTGTCGGCGAGCTCGGGGAAGGCGGTCTCGTACAGCTCGCGCAGCCGCGTGGTGAAGCCGTACGTGTAGTGCTTGTCGTTGACGCCGGCGATGACGCCCTCGGCGGCGAGCTCGCGCAGCGACTGCAGCGGAAAGACGATGTTCGGATCGGTGTCGGCCTCGGAATGGTCGTAGTGATGGTGGGCGATGCGGAGCGCGCCGACGTCGGCGTCGCCGTCGATGACGCGGTAGCTGATGTCGCCCGGATCCTCGGTGGGGAACGGCTCCTGGCCGGGGCCGTAGACGCCCGTCGCGGAGACGAGCGTCACGACCGCCGTGGCGAGGTCTTTTTCAAAGGGTGTGAAGGGGACACACCTGCGGGAAATCGAAAGCACGTTCTTAGGTTCTTAAGTTCTTACGTTCTTAGGTTCTTAGGTTCTTAGTTGTTAGTTCTTAGTTTGGCGTTGTCTCAAAAACTAGGGAACCTCTGCGCAAGTCGCGATCGTCGTCATGCTGAGCCGCGAAGACGGCGAAGCATCTCCGAATGCCGCATTTTGAGATCCTTCGCTTCGCTCAGGATGACGG
>JBKOUP010000284.1:0-4429 GCA_046723495.1 Acidobacteriota bacterium | reverse complement strand
TATTCTATGTCGCTCATCGAAGACGTTGTCACTCCCCTTCCACCCGGCCGCGCGCTCGACCTCGCCTGCGGGCGCGGACGCTGGGCGCACTGGCTGGCGGAGCGCGGCTGGGACGTGATGGCCATCGACCGCGACGACGACGCACTCGCCGCGGTGCGCACGCCGAAGATGACGATGGACCTCGAGGCCGGCCAGCCGCTGCCGTTCGCCGACGCCACGTTCGACCTGGTGTTGATCATCCGTTTCCTGCATCGCCCGCTGTTCGACGAGGCGGAGCGCGTGCTGAAGCCTGGCGGGATTTTGATCACTCATCCGAAGACGACGGGGCGCTTCGGGATTGATCCAAGCGAGCTCGCGGCGCGCTTTGCGACCTGGCAAACAATCATTCCAGCGACGCCATCCGGATTCGCAGCACGTCGGCCGGGCTGACGAAGCCGGCCACGTGCTCCTCGGCGTCGACGACGGGGCAGCGGTCGATCCCCTCTCTGGCCATGCGGCGGATCAGGTCGCGCACGTCGTCGGTCGTGCGGGCCACCAGGCGCGACGGCTGCACGCGCGCGGCGAGCGGCTGCTCGAGCGCGTTCTCGCGCGCGGCGCTCTCGATCGCCTCCGACGGCAGCAGTCCGATCAGCTTCCGCTCCTCGTTGACGACCGGGTAGAAGCGATGGCGCGTCCCGGCCACGCGGCGCGCGGCATCGAGCAGCGTCAGGTCCGCCGGCAGCACGACGATCTCCTTCGTCATCACCTCGGCGACCGTGAGTCCGGCCAGCGGATCGCCGGCGGCGGACTCGCGGTAGCCCTCGTCGCGCATCTGCCGCTCGGTGAGGTTCTCGTGGCTGATGGCGCGCGAGATCGACGTCGACAGCGCCACGGCCAGCATCAGCGGCAGGATGAGGCCGTAGTCGCCCGTGACCTCGACGACGATCAGCACGGCGGAGATCGGGCAGCGCAGCAGGCCGCCGAAGAACGCGCCCATGCCGACGAGGGCGTAGGCGCCGGGATCGGCGGCGTGAACGATGCGGCCGATCGTCGCGCCGAGGGCGGCGCCGATGAAGAGCGACGGCGCGAAGACGCCGCCGAGAATCCCGCAGCTGAGGGCCAGGACGAAGGCGACGACCTTGCCGATGAACGCCGTGCCCGCGTTCTCGACCTGGCCGTGCAGAAAGAGCGACGTCGTGTCGTAGCCGACGGAGAAGATCACCGGGACGAAGAGCCCGATCGCGCCGATGGCGAGGCCGCCGAGCGCGGCCCGCAGCGCCGGCCGGAGGCGCGCCAGGTGACGCCGCAGGAAGGCCACGGCGTGCACCGCGCCGCCGGAGACGGCGCCGGCGACGACGCCCGCGGCGGCGAAGCCGAGGAGCTCGCGGAGGTTGCCCCACGTACCGGTCGGCGCGCTCAGCAGCGGCCGGCCGCCGAGGAGCAGCCGCTCCACGACGGCCGCGGCGACGGCGGCGACGATCGTCCCGCCCAGGAGGCCGCGGCTGGCGTTGCCCATCACCTCCTCGAGCGCGAAGACGACGCCGGTGATCGGCGTGTTGAAGATCGCGGCGATGCCGGCGGCGGTGCCGACCGGGATCATGCTGCGCACGAACTTCTTCGGCAGGCGGGCCAGGCGGGCGATCCACATCGACACGCCGCTGGCGATGACGACGGTCGGCCCCTCGGGACCGAGCGGCGCGCCCGCGCCGAGGGAGATCGGCGTCAGCAGGAGCGTGGCGGCGATGCTGCGGTCGTCGAGCAGGTCGATGTTCTCGCCGTAGGCGCGGCGGACGCGGGCCAGGTTCGCCCCTCCCGCGGGCGCGGCGAAGCGGCGAATGACGAGGGCGATGACGGTGAAGACGAGCGCGGGAACGACGACGACGAGAGCCACGCCCGCCGGCCCATGCTGCCGCAGCGCCGCGCCGATGAGCAGCGTGCGCATCAGCTCCACGAGCTCGTGGAAGGCGACGGCCACGAGCCCGCAGGCGATGCCCGCGGCGACGAAGAGAGGGATGTTGAGGCGGCGCACGATAGAAGTGCACTAGAAGTAGCGAAGCGTCAAATCGATCAATCTCTGCTTGAACCGCGTGTACGGCGGATACAACAACTGAATCATGCTGAAGCGCGTCGGCTGCTCGAGCACGCCGCGCGCGTTCGAGAAGGCCTCGAAGCCGAAGCGGCCGTGGCCCTTGCCGATGCCACTGTTACCGACGCCGCCGAACGGCAGGTTGAGCTGGTAGAACTGCAGCAGCGTGTCGTTGATGGCCGTCCCGCCGGCGCGCGTGCGCCGCAGAACGTCCTGCTGCACGCGGCGGTCGCGGCTGAAGAGGTAGAGCGTGAGCGGCTTCTCGCGCTCGTCGATGACGCGGTAGGCGTCGTCGAGCGTCCGATACGTGACGACCGGCAGGACCGGGCCGAAGATCTCCTCCTGCATCAGCGCCGAATCGCCGGCGGGCTGTTCGACGATCGCCGGCGGCATGGCCCGCTCGCTCGAGGTCTCGCCGGCCAGGCGGTGCACGCGCGCGGCGTGGCGCTCGTTCACGAGCACGCTGCGCGAGGCGTCGCCGCCGAGGGCGTCGATCGAACGGCGGAGCTTCTCGACGAAGGGGGCGCGCACGCTCTCGTCGACGAGCACGTAGTCGGGAGCGATGCAGATCTGGCCGGAGTTGAAGAACTTCCCCCAGGCGATTTTCTTCGCCGCCTCGTCGAGGTTCGCGCTCTTGTCGACGATCGCCGGCGACTTGCCGCCGAGCTCCAGCGTCACCGGCGTCAGGTGCTCTGCCGCGGCGCGCATGACGATGCGTCCGACCTGCGGGCTGCCGGTGAAGAAGATGTGGTCGAAGCGCTTCTTCAGCAGAGCCGCGGCGACGTCGGCGTCGCCTTCGATGACCGCGACTTCGTCCTCGTCGAAGAGCTCGGCGAGGATCCGCTTCATGCACGCGCTGGCGTGCGGAGTCATCTCCGACGGCTTGATCATCGCGCAGTTGCCGGCGGCGATGGCGGAGACGAGCGGGCCGAGGGTGAGGTTGATCGGGAAGTTCCACGGCGAAATGATCAGCACCACGCCCTTCGGCTCGTACTGCAGCCAGGAGCGCGAGCCGAGCAGGGCGATCGGCGCCGGCACGTACTGCGGCTCCATCCACTCGCGCAGGTGGCGGCGGGCGTGCCGGGCCTCGCCGAGGACGGGATAAATCTCGGAGAGATCGGCCTCGGCGGCGGGCTTGCGGTAGTCGTCCCACAGCGCCTGGCGGATCTCGTCGCGGCGCGCCAGGAGGGCGTCGTGAAGGCGCTTGATTTTCCGGATGCGCTGCTTCGCGTCGGTCGCGCCAACCTCGGCGCGCCTGCGCTGCTGGGCGTCGTAGATGCGGTCGATGTCGTCGAAAACCGCCGCCCGCGGGAGACGGGCGGCGGAGTCGAGCGTGCTGGTCATGCGGGAGGTGATTCTATGGGAAATCGACCTCCGCAATGTCGGTGAACCTGAAGTATTGGTAGACGCCGGAGCTCTTCTCGCGGCCGAGGAAGTCGACCTCGTTGCCGAAGCAGCTGTCGTTGAAGTAGACGGTCAGGGTCTCGCCGGACTTCATCTCCAGCGTGGCCTTCATCACCGGGCCGAGCGTGCAGCAGGCGCCGACGGTCGCCGAGGTAGCCGGGCCGATCACGCGCTTGATGTCCTTCTTGTTCGGCGTGATCGACGTGCCGTCATCCTTGCAGAAGTTGCCGTTGTCGCTGCGCGCGTAGCCGCTGAAGGGAATCAGGTAGGCGAACTGCGAGGAGTCGATGTCGAGGATGTAGGTGTCTTTCTTGTTCGCATCCGGCGCGGTCAGCTTCACGGTCACGACCGGCTTCGGCGTCAGCGAGAAATTCGCCGTTGCGCCTTCGCGGCCGAAGACCGGGACGGTCGACGAGTTGAACGCGAACTGCGAGGCCGTCACGGCGGTGTTGATGTTCTTCGGAATCTTGAGCGTGTACTTGCCGTCCGGGCCGGTGAATGCCGACGGAGGACCGCCCGCGGTGCTGACCTGGGCGTTGGCCAGCGGCTGGCCGTTGGTGGCGTCGCTGATGATGCCGGTAAGGGTGACGGTGATGCCAGAGGGAGGCGCGGCGGCGTGGCGGCGGACGGTCTGCGCTCCGAGCGGAAGCAGCGTGATCAGAATGGCGGCAGCCGCGAAGGCGCCGCGGCGGATGAGACGGGAAACGGTCATTCAAATCTCCTCGAGGAATGTCGTTTGTTTCGACGCAGCCGGGCGGCCGCGGGTTCCTGCCATGGTAATCCACGGCTGGTACGGACGCCGTGGCGAAATCGTCGCTATACTTCACCTCGCCAATGCGCGCGGCTGCCCGGCTCATCGCGCTCTGTTCGACAGTCATCGTGTCGACGGCCTCATCCGAGGTGACGCGCTATACCTTCACGCGGGTCACCGGCTCCGAGGGCGGCCTCGGATACGAAGAC
>JBKOUP010000487.1:0-11483 GCA_046723495.1 Acidobacteriota bacterium | reverse complement strand
CGGCCCCATCGATCCCGCGCCGCGAATTCTCGGCGCGTACACGTCGCCCGACGGGCCGGCCAAGCCCGCCGTCGCGGTTGACGGCACGCGCTACCTCGTCGTCTGGCAGACGGCGGTGAACGGGCATGCCGCCCTCGCCGCCGCCGCCGTCGAGCGCGACGGCACCGTGACGCCGATCGCCATCCCCAGCCTCGGCGGCGAGACACTCCCCGGCGTCGCCGTCGCCGGTGCGAATCGGTTCCTGGTCACCTATCGATCGCAGCGCGGCATCGCCGGGCGTTTCATCACCTTCGGCGCGCGGCGGCCCGCTGCTGGCCGCTGAGGAACTCGCGTACGACCACGGCCATGTCGCGCTTTTTCCCGTCCACTTCGTAATTGAGCCGGCGCATCGTGGCGTCGTCGATCGTCTCCGCCAGCGATGCCAGCGCCGCCGAGGCGCCGCGGCACTTGCGGTCGATGTCGGCGCGCGCGACGACGGCGGCGTCGTACGGCGGGAAGTAGCGGAGATCGTCGTCGAGCGCGACGAGGCCGAGCGACTCGATCAAGCCGTCCGTCGAGTTCCCGGCGATGAGATCGATCTGCCCGGCGGCGAGCGCCTTGTACGTCAGGCCGAGGTCCATCGTCTTCGGCGATGCCGTGACGTCGAGGCGATAGCGCGCCACGAGACCGGGCCAGCCGTCGGGACGTTCGACGAACTCGTAGCCGAAGCCGGGGCGGATCTCGTGCTCGACCTTGCGCAGGTCGGAGATCGTGCGCAGGGCGTGCTGCCGCGCGTAATCGCGGCGCACGATCATCGCGAACGTGTTGTTGAAGCCGAGGTTCGGACCCCAGCGGAGGCCGCGCTTCGCGTACGCGGCTCGGACGATGCGGTCGACGGCGGCGCGATCGCTCGTGGCCGGCTGATGGAGGATCGCCGTGAGCGCGGTGCCGGAGTATTCGACGTAGGCGTCGAGCGAGCCGGAGCCGACGGCGGCGTCGCAGACGAGCGTGCCGCCCATGTGCAGGCGGCGGTCGACCGTGCAGCGCGAGGCCTCGAGCTTCTGCGCGACGAGCTCGCCGAGGATGTCGGACTCGGTGAAGTTCTTCGCGCCGACGACGATCGGTTGTTTGCTGCACGCGAACAGCAAGACCACGAACCAAAATCGCTTCATTGGATCAGTCTACGTTCGACGACGGTCATCATGGCGTCCGCGATGAGCGCGAGCGCCGCGGCCGGCAGCGCGCCTTCGAGGATCAGCGTCGAGTCGACCATGGCCACGCCGCGGAAGATCAGCGTGCCGAGGCCGCCGCCGCCGATCGCCGCGGCGATCGTGGCCACGCCGATCGCCGTCACCGTGGCGATGCGGATCCCCGCCACGATCGACGGCATCGCCAGCGGCAGCTCCACTTCGAAGAGCAGCTGCCGCGTCGTGAAGCCCATGGCCACGCCGGCCTCGCGCACGGCCGGCTCGACGCCGCGGATGCCGGTCACGGTGTTGCGCACGACCGGAAGCAGCGAATAGAGGATCAGCGCCACGATGGCCGTGCGCATGCCGATGCCGCCGATGAACGGGATGGGAATGAGGAAGCCGAAGAGCGCCAGCGACGGGATCGTCTGGATGGCGTCGACGACGCGCAACGCGAAGCCGCCGGCGCGGGCGCGGCGGGCCGCCCAGATGCCAAGAGGGACGCCGATGGCGATGGCGATGACGACGGCGATCACGACGATGACGATGTGCTCGCCGGTGGCCCGCAGCACGGTCATGACGGCAGACTCGCGGCGGCGACGAGGGCCCGCACCGCCGGCGCCTCGTGGCGGGGGAGCTCGCGCGCGCTGGTGTCGGCGACGATGCGCCCACCGTCGAAGACGACGACGCGCTCGGCCACGCGCATGGCCTCGGCCAGATCATGCGTGACGAAGACGATCGTGGCGTTGCGCTCCTCGCGGATGGCGGTGAAGGAGTCCTGCAGCTCGCGCCGCACGATCGGATCGAGCGCCCCGAACGGCTCGTCGCAGAGGAGGATGCCGGGGCGAGCGATGATGGCCCGGGCGATGCCGACGCGTTGCTGCTCGCCGCCGGAGAGGGAGCGCGGATACCGCTCCGCAAACCTGTCGAACGGCAATCCGAGTTTGTCCAACAGTGTCGTGGCCTCGGCCCGCGTGCGCGTTTCGTCCCACTTCAACAGCCGCGGCAGCGTGGCCACGTTCTCGTAGACCGTGCGATGCGGAAAGAGGCCGGAGCCTTGGATGATGTAGCCGGTCTTCCGGCGCAGGGGGATGAAATCGACCGGCTTCGCGCCATCGATGAGGATCTCGCCGCGCGACGGCGCGGCCAGGCCATTGATCAGCCGCAACGTCGTCGTCTTCCCCGCGCCGCTGCGCCCGATGAAGGCCACCGCTTCGCCCGCGCCGATGCGCAGGTCGAGGTCGTGGAGGATGCCGTCGACGGAGACGCCGCGGAATTCGATCGAGGCGGGCATGGGGTGATTGTAGGTTCTTAGTTGTTAGTTCTTAGTTGTTAGTTCAAACGCAAGAACCAAGAACTAAGAACTAACAACTAACAACCTACAATCGCCGCGTGAGCCGCCGCGTCACGTATGTGCTGTTGATCGCCGCGGCGGCGGTGCGCCTGCTCGTGCAGGTCGCGGCGATGCCGCCGTACGCCGGCCTCGACGAGCTGTACCACGTGTCCCGGCTCGCCTTCGTGGCGCAGGAGCATCGCAATCCGACGACGAGCGAGCCGTCGGTGCCGCCATACCTCGAGGCCACGCTGGAGCGGAAGTGGGACGCCGTCCCGTCGTTCGCGCTGCTGCAGGCGGACTGGCATGGGCCGGCAATCCGCGACCGCGCGGTGACGATGGGCGCGTATGCCCGCATCAACTACGAGGCGCAGCAGCCATCGCTCTATTACTCGCTGATTGCCCCGCTGTCGCGGCTCTTCCCCCGCACGGTCTTGACCGAGCTGCGCGTCTGGCGCCTCGCCAGCGTCGTCTTCGCCCTGATCACGATTTTCGCGACGGCGACGATCGGAGAGCGCTGGTTCGGCAGGAGCGGCGTCGTGGCCGCCGCGCTCGTCGCCTTCATCCCGACGTGGGAGACGCTGGTCACGCGCGCGAGCAACGACGCGTTTGCGTGTGCGCTCGTCGCCGTGGCGCTGGCCGTGACGGCAGCCAAACGCTCCGTCGCCGCGGAAGCGCTGTTGTGGGCTTTCGCCTTCGCCGCGAAGCTCTACACCTGGCCGCTCGCCATCGCCCTGCCGTTTTTCTGGCGATGGCAGCGAGCCTCGCGCTGGCGCATGATCGCCGTCGCCGCCGCCTGCGCGCTCTCCGCGGCGCTGACGATGGCGGACCTCGCGTCGCGCACCGGCACGGCCATCGGCGTCGACTTCGGCGCGCACCCCGGCGGCGCGCTTCGCCTCGTCGATCTCGTGAAAGTGGCCATCGCCTCGGCCGCCTGGACGAGCGGCGAACATTGGGACGCCCTGCGCCCGCTCGGCATCGCCCTCTACATCGTGCCGATCGCCGCGGCGATCGCGTTCTCCGCCCGGCGGCGCGATCTCCTCGCCCTTACCGCCGCGGTGCTCGCGGCCTTCGCGCTCGCGCAGGCCGTGAACGTCGTGAAGTCCGGCTGGGCGGGCGGTGGAGAGGGTTGGTACTGGTTCGTGACCGTGCCGATCGTCGTCCCGGCGCTGCTCGCGCCCGCGGTCAGGCGCTTTCCGCTCGTCGCGTTTTGGATCGTCGCCTGGGACGCCGTCATCACCGTGCATCTCTTCCGCACCTGGGCGGGCCGGATGACGCCCGAACATCCGACGCCGCTCTTCCGCTGGGGTCCGCATGCGTGAGTGGCGCATCGCCGCGCTCGTCTTCGCCCTCGCCGCGGCGCTCTTCACGGCGAAGGGATTCCTGCCGGGGCGCGTCTTCCTTCCGGTCGACCTGCCGCTCGACTACGGCGCCTGGAAGCACGACCCGAACGTGCGCGTGCCGGTGTCGAACAAGCTGCTGAGCGACTCGATCCTCGAGTTCCGCCCGTGGGATCACGAGGTGCGCCGTCTCGTCGCTTCGGGCCAATTTCCGTGGCGCAACGTCTGGGCCGGCGACGGGCAGCATCTCTTCGCCAACCCCGAGGCTTCGCTGCTCTTTCCGCTGACGTGGCTGAGGATTGTCATGGGCGACCGCGGCTGGGCGCTGAACGCGTTTCTGAAGCTCTTCCTCGCCGGCCTCGGCATGTGGTGGCTCGCGCGCGCGGCCACGCAATGCGACTGGCGCAGCGCCCTCGTGGCCGGCTTCGTCTACATGACCTGCGGCTACATGACCGTGTGGCTGCTCTCGCCGCACACGAACGTCTACGCGATGCTGCCGTGGCTGGCGGCGTCGGCGCTGACGCGGCGCCCGCTGGCGACGTTCGCCTTCGCCGCGCTGGCCACTGCGGGCGGCCATCCGGAGACGCTCTTCTACGGCGTCGTGGCGATCGCGATCTATCTCTGGAGCGCGCGCTGGCTGGCGTGGGCGTTTCTCGGCTTCGCGCTCTGCGCTGTGCAGCTCGTGCCGTTTGCGATGGCCGCGTCGCACAGCGACCTCCTCGCGCAGCGGCTGCAGACGGCGGTGCAGACGCGCTGGTTCGCGATGCCGGCGACGCTGTTGCCCGGCTACCTCGGCTCGCCGCTGGCCGGCGAGATCGACCTCAGCGCCCTCGGCGCGGAGAATTTCAACGAGCGGGCGGGTGGGTACGCGGGTCTCTGCGCATTGATCGTGGTGCTGGCCGCCTGGCGCCACGTTCCGCGGCGGGCGCTGATCATCGCTCTCGCTGCGCTCGTGCTCTCCTGGCACTTGCCGCTGCTGCGTTTGATCGCGAAGCTGCCGGGGGCGACGGAGCGCCTCGGCCTGGTCTTCGCGTGTTTCGTATGTCTGTGCCTGCCGCCTGCGCTCGAAGCGCTGAGACTGAGACTTAGTCTCATCTGCATTGGAGGGCTGCTCGCAACAGCCGGAGTTTTTCTGGCCCTACCCGTGGCCAAGCCGCTGCTCACCGACGCTGCGAGACACGGCATCGCCATCCTCCAGCACCGCGGCTATCTGCGCCTTCCCTCCTACGAAGCAAGGCTGGCGGGATATCTGGCGGGTTTCGCTACCGTAGCGCTGCGGCGCATCGCCGTGCCGGGACTTTGCGTCGCCCTCCTCGGCCTCGGCCGCCGTCGGTGGGCGGTGGCCGCCATCGCCATCGAAATGATCGCCTTCGCCTACGGCTACAACCCCGCCGCCCGCCCGGCCCCGCCCATCCCCCTCCCGCACGACAACCGCTTCCTCATCACCTCGGAATTCGAGATCTTCCCGCCCAACCTCGCCACGCTCCAGCAGGTGAGGGACGTCCGCGCGTATGACGTGCTGCGCTCCGGGCAGCCGAAAGCGGCGCCGCGCTGGTTCATCAATTACCGCTCCATCGACGCGTTGCCGAATGCCGCGCCCACGCCGCTGCCGAGGAACGAGCCGCCGCCCGGCGTCGGCATTGGCCTTGCGATCACCATCGCAGCGCTCGCTATAGAATCTTTTTTGCATGTCCGCCACGCTTTCCGCTGAATCGCCGGCGCAAACCCGGCGCACGGCGCGCATCCCCGTCGCCGTCCTCGGCGCCACCGGCTCCGTCGGCCAGCGCTTCGTCCAGCTCCTCGAGCATCACCCCTGGTTCCGCCTCCACGAGGTCGTTGCCTCGGAGCGCAGCGCGGGGAAACGCTACGCGGAGGCTGCTGACTGGCGTCTCGACACGCAGCTTCCGTCCGACACAGCGAGCCTGACGGTAAAAAGCCTCGGCAGCGAGCTCGAATCGACGCTTCTCTTTTCCGGCCTTGACTCCTCCGTCGCCGGCGAAGCGGAAGATCTCTACGCCAACCGCCGCTGCGTCGTCGTCACGAACTCGAAGAACCACCGCATGGGCGCCGACGTCCCGCTGCTCCTCGCGGAGATCAACGCCGACCACCTCGGCGCGATCGAGCGCCAGCGCGCCCGCCGCGGCGGCGGCTACATCGTCACGAACTCGAACTGCTCGACGATGGGCCTCGCCCTTGCCATCGCCCCGATCGAGCAGCGATGGGGCATCGACCAGCTCCACGTCACGACAATGCAGGCCGTCTCCGGCGCCGGATGGAACGGCGTCACCTCGCTGGCCATCCTCGACAACGTCATCCCCTACATCAGCGGCGAGGAAGAGAAGATCGAGATCGAGCCGCGCAAGATTCTCGGCCGCTGGGACGGGGAGCGCTTCGTCTACGCGCCGATGCGCATCTCCGCGCAGACCAACCGCGTGCCGACGATCGATGGACATCTGATGACGATCGCGCTCGCGTTCATGAACGACGTCCCGTCGATCGACGACGTGAAACAAGCGATGCGGGACTTCAGAGGCCTCCCGCAGGAGCTCGGCCTCCCGTCGGCGCCGAAGCAGCCCATCCACGTCCTGGAGGAGCCCGACCGCCCGCAGCCGCGTCTCGACCGCGACCGCGAGCACGGCATGTCCGTGAGCGTCGGCCGCATCCGTCCCTGTCCGCTTCTTCACATCCGCATGGTCGCGCTCGTCCACAACACGATCCGCGGCGCGGCGGGGGCGGCGCTGTTGAATGCGGAGCTGCTGGAGGCGAAGGGACTGCTGTGAGTCATCGTCATCCTGAGCGCAGCGAAGGATCTCGGAATGCCGAGCTGGAGATCCTTCGCTGCGCTCAGGATGACGGACTGGCGAAAGGGCCGCGATGATCGTCATCAAATTCGGCGGCACGAGCGTCGGCGACGCGGACCGCGTCGCGAACGCGGTCGCCATCGTCGCCAAGCGGCAGCACCTGCGGCCGATCGTCGTCGTCTCCGCGCTGGCCGGTGTGACGAACCAGCTCATTGCTGCCACCGAGGCCGCCAAGGCCGGCAACCAGGACGGCGTCGACAAGATCCTCAACGACGTCCTCATGCGCCACGAGAACGTGGCCACGCGTCTCGTCCAGCAGAAGGTCGACTTCTACGAAAACTTCCTGACCAAGCTCCACAACGAGCTCGCCGCGGCGAAGACGATCCTGCAGGGCATCTGCCTCTTGCGCGCGATCACGCCGCGGGCGAAAGACAAAGTCCTGGCCATCGGCGAGAAGCTCTCCTCCGTCCTCTTCGCGCACTCGATGATGATGCGGGCCCTGCCGGCCGAGGCCGTCGAGTGCGAGCTCATCGAGACCGACGACCGCTTCGGCGAGGCCAACCCCGACATGGAGAAGACGCGGCGCAACGCGCGCGACGTCCTCGTCCCGCTCATCGAGCGCAATGTCATCCCGGTCATGGGCGGCTTCATCGGCCGGACCGGCGACGGCGCCACCACGACCCTCGGCCGCGGCGGCTCCGACTACAGCGCCGCCATCATTGGCGCGGCGGTCGGCGCCGAAGAGATCCAGATCTGGACCGACGTCGACGGCATGATGACCTGCGACCCGCGCCTCATCCCTGGCGCGCGCGTCATCGACCGCATCGCCTACGACGAGGCCGCGGAGCTGGCCTGGTTCGGCGCGAAGGTCCTGCATCCGAAAACGATCGCCCCCGCGGTCGGCCTGAACATCCCCGTGCGCGTGCTGAACACGCACAACGTCGCCAGCCCCGGCACCGCCATCACCCGCGACGGCGACGAGCGCGGCGCCGGCCCGCGCGCCGTCGCGGTCAAGCGCAACATCGCCGTCGTGCACATGACCTCGAACAAGATGCTCGGCGCGCACGGCTTCCTGGCGCGGCTCTTCGCGATTTTCGAAGAGCTGGAGATCTCCGTCGACCTCATCACGACGTCCGAGGTTTCGGTGTCGGTGACGGTCGACGACAAGGAGAACTTGCCGGCGCTCCTGAAGAAGCTCGGCGACGTGGCCGACGTGCGCATCGACGACAACCAGTCGATCATCGCCGTCGTCGGACGGAATCTGATGGAGGAGTCGGCCGTCGGCGCGGCCATCTTCGACGCGCTCCAGGGCGTGCCGCTGACGATGTTCAGCCTCGGCCGCTCCGGACTCAACCTCTCCATCGTCGTCGAGGACCGCGACGCCGACCGGGCCATCAAGTCGATCCACCACGCGCTCTTCGAGGCTCCGGTATGCGCGTAGCCCTCCACGGCTACGGCAAGATGGGCCGCACGGTCGAGGCGATGGCGAAGGAGCGCGGGCACGAGGTCGTCTGCGTCTTCGACGTCGATCGCGACGAGCCGCTCAACGGCGCGGAAGTGCTGATCGATTTCTCGCACGCCTCGGCGCTCGATCACGCGCTGTCGATCGCCTGCGACAACAAGCTCGACATGGTCGTCGGCACGACCGGGTGGAACGACCGCGTCGACGACGTGCGCACGCGCATCGACAAGGCCGGCATCGGCTGCGTCTACGCCTCGAACTTCTCCCCCGGCGCGAACGTCACCTTCGCCCTGGCGCGCAAGGCCGGCGAGCTCTTCGCGCGATTTCCGCAGTACGCGGCGGGGATGGAAGAGCGCCACCACTCGCAGAAAAAAGATGCGCCGAGCGGGACGGCGCTGCGCATCGCCAGGGAAGTGAAGAGCGGGAGTGAGGGGAAGCTCGACCCGCCGATCGCCGCCTCGCGCGTCGGCGCCGAGTTCGGCCTGCACACGCTCTACTTCGATTCGCCCGACGACCTCGTCGAGCTCTCGCACCGCGCGCGCGGCCGCGAGGGTTTTGCCCGCGGCGCGGTGTTCGCGGCGGAGATGGTGCGGGGGCGGAAGGGATTGATCACGTTTGACGAGCTCGTTTTCGGAGGTGCGTCATGACGAAATTTAGAGGCCTCGGCGTGGCCCTGGTCACGCCGTTCAAGACCGACGGCGCGCTCGACGAGGCCGCGCTCGAGCGCTTCATCGACTTTCAAATCGAGGAAGGGACGAACTTCCTCGTCCCCTGCGGCACGACCGGCGAGAACCCGGCGCTGACGCAGGACGAGCATCGCCGCGTCGTGGAGATCGCCGTCAAGCGCGCCAACGGACGCGTGCCCGTCCTCGCCGGCGCCGGCTCGAACTCGACCGACAAAGCCATCGAGCTCGCTCTCATCGCCATCGACCTCGGCGCCGACGGCCTCCTCACCATCACGCCCTACTACAACAAGCCGACGCCCGACGGCCTGCGCCGCCACTTCGGTCTGCAGGCCGAGGCCGTGGAGAAGAAGCAGCGCGGCTTCCCGATGATCATGTACAACGTCCCCGGCCGCACCGGCGTCAACATGACCGCCGCGACCACGCTGCAGATCGCGCGCGAGGTGCCGAACGTCGCCGGCGTCAAGGAAGCGTCGGGAAACATGGAGCAGATCCTGACGATCCTGCGCGACCGCGATGACGGCTTCCTCGTCCTCAGCGGCGACGACGCCTGGACCCTGCCGATGATCGCCTGCGGTGGCGACGGCGTGATCTCCGTCGCCGGCAACGAGATCCCGCGGCTGATGAGCAGCATGGTCGCGGCGGCGCTCAACGGCGAGTGGGACGGCGCGCGCGAGATCCACAACCGCATCCTGCCGCTCATGACCGGGAACTTCATCGAGTCGAATCCGATCCCGGTGAAGACGGCCATGAAGATGATGGGCATCCTCGAGAACGACACCGTGCGCTCGCCGCTCGCGCCGATCACCGAGGCCAATCGGAAGAAAATGGCCCAGATCCTGGCGGAATGCGGACTGCCCGAAGCGGTCGCGCAGCGCAAGGCAGGTTGACGATGGCGACGGAAGCGCGGCCGTTCACGATCGAAGAGCGCGTGGCGATGCTCAAGGCGGCGCACGACCGCCCGGAGGCGCTGCGAACGATCAACCTCTTTCTCACGGAGCTGGAGAAGGGGACGATCCGCGCCGCCGAGCGCGACGCCGTCGGCATCTGGCGCGCGAACACGTGGGTGAAGGAAGGGATCCTGGCCGCGTTCAAATGGGGCGTGGCGGCGGAGTTTGCCTCCGGCGCGCTCTCGTTCATCGACAAGGACACCATTCCGCCGCGGCGCTTCAAGCCCGCCGACGGCGTGCGCATCGTCCCCGGCGGCACATCCATCCGCCGCGGCGCCTACATCGGCAAGAACGTCGTGCTGATGCCGCCGGCGTACGTGAACATCGGCGCGCACGTCGAGGACGAGACCATGATCGACTCGCACGCGCTCGTCGGCTCCTGCGCGCAGGTGGGGAAGCGCGTGCACGTCTCCGCGGCCGCGCAGATCGGCGGCGTGCTCGAGCCCATCGGCAATGTGCCGGTGGTGATCGAGGACGACGTGATCATCGGCGGCAACTGCGGGATCTACGAGGGGACGATCGTGCGTGCCCGCGCGGTCATCGGCGCCGGCGTCGTCCTGACCGGCTCGACGCCGGTCTACGACGTCGTGCGCGGCCAGGTCTACCGCCGCACGCCGGAGCGCCCGCTGGAGATTCCGTACGCCGCGGTGGTCGTGCCGGGCGCGCGGCCGCTGAAGGGAGCGTTCGCGGAGCAGCACGGGCTGTCGATGCAGACGCCGCTCATCGTGAAGTATCGGGACGACAAGACGGACAGCGCCACCGCACTTGAAGAAGCTCTCCGCTAGTTCCCGCCTCGACGGCATCGAGCTCTCGCTCATCCGCCAAATCAACGCGCTCGCGACTCCTCTCTCCGTGAACCTCGGCATCGGCGAGCCGAACCTCGAGCCGGACGAAACCCTCCGCGAGATGGCCCGCCGCGCCGCGACGACGTCGTGGCGCTACTCGCCGAACGCCGGCGCACTCCCGCTGCGCAAGCGTCTCGGCGAGGTCTTCGGCGTCGATCCGAAGAGCGACGTCTGCGTCACCGCCGGCACCGAAGAGGGCTTGTACGCGATCTTCCAGGCCTTCCTCGGCGAGGGGGACGAGGTGCTCGTGCCCGATCCCGGATTTCTCTCCTACGCGACGCTGGCGCGTCTCGCGGGAGCGACCGTGCGCACGTACGAGCTGGAGCCCCCTGCCTGGACGTTCGAGGCCCTGAAGATCACGAGCAAGACGAAGCTCATCGTCGTCAACTCGCCGTCGAATCCCCTCGGCGCGGTCATCGACGAAGAGACGCTCGAAGCCATCGCCGCGACCGGCTGCCTCGTCGTGGCCGACGAGGTCTACTGCGAGCTCTGGTATGACGCGCCGCCGCCGTCGATGCTCGGGCGCGGCGCGAACGTCCTCGTCGTCGGCGGCCTCTCCAAATCGCACGGCATGACCGGCCTTCGCCTCGGCTGGATCCTCGGCAGCGAAGCGCTGATGAAACCGATCGTCACCGCGCACCAATACATCGCCACCTGCGCCTCGGTTTTTTCGCAGGCCCTGGCCGAGTCGATCTTCGCCGACCGGGCCTGGAACGTCGCCTGGCTCGAGCGGATGCGCGCGCAGTTCCGCACACAGCGCGAGGCCGCGCTCTACGCGATTCGCCGCGAGCTCGAGGCCGAGATCGTGCCGCCGGCCGGCGCGTTCTACGCCTTCGTCCCCGTGCCGTTCTGCGGCACCGTGGAATTCGCGAAGTCGCTGGCCACGGATGCGGCGGTGCTGGT
>JBKOUP010000005.1:0-8351 GCA_046723495.1 Acidobacteriota bacterium | reverse complement strand
GGCATGCACCGAACAGAAGCAAGTATCTCGCTACGTGGGGCTGGCTCGATCTCCTTTCGTCTATTCCGGTTCTAAGCATTGCGCGTTGGGGTCGCATCGCCCGTGTCGCGCGTGTGTTTCGTGTCCTGCGCGGCGTCAGAGCGACAAAGGAGATTACAGCGGTTCTCCTGAAGCAGCGAGCACGGAACACCTTTCTCGCCGCGAGCCTCCTCGCTCTACTCTTGGTCGTCGTCTGCAGCATAGCTGAGTTACATTTCGAAACAACGCATGATGCGAACATCCGCACAGCAGAAGACGCGGTGTGGTGGGCATTCACCACTATAACGACCGTAGGCTATGGCGATCGGTATCCCGTTACGCCTGAAGGCCGATTCGTAGCTGTTGTGTTGATGTGCGCTGGCGTGGGCTTGTTCGGAACATTATCTGGCTTTCTCGCTGCATGGTTTCTCGGCAGCAACGAAAGCAGGTCCTCCGAGCTCACCGAACTGCGCAATGAACTCGTCGCACTACGAGAACAGATAGAGCAACGTCTACCTCAAAATGCGACCTAACGATCCTCACAAGCTGACAAAAACCGCCGAGCCTTGGCTCGGCGGCGGAGCCGCCTTGGGCGGCTCCGAACTGCACGCGGCGGCACGCGAGTAAGTCATTCACTGTGTGCTATTTGAGTCGGCAAACGATGTATCCGCGAAACTTCAAAGGCCCAGGTGGATTAACATGCGCAAGAATGAAAACGGAGGAGCGGGACGTTGCGAATCACCGGCTTCATCTGGCTCGCGCAGTTCGTAGAGAAGATGGCGCGGAAGCACAATGTCGATCCGAAGAGGTGGAAGAGGTCTTCGCATCATCTCCGCGTTACCGATTCGTCGAGAAGGGCCACGTTCCGGTCGAAAACCTGTATGCGGCCATGGGACGAACTGAGGCAGGTCGATACCTCATCGTATTTTTTGTTCACAAAGAAGACGGACGCGCATTAGTCATATCCGCGCGCAACATGGACGATGCCGAAAAGAAACTCTACCGCCGCAAATAAGTCGTCGCTGTCGGGCAGCCATTCTTATCAAGAGCTCAGCGAATACTGGGATACTCATAGCCTTGCCGATCACTGGGACAAAACATCCGCTGTGGACTTTGAGTTAGATATACGGTCCTCGGCAATGTATTTTCCGGTGGACCGGGTCTTAGCCGAAAAGCTTCGAGTCGCTGCATCCGCTCACGGTGTTTCACCCGAAACACTTCTGAATCTTTGGCTTCAGGAGCGAGTCGGCGGCGATGCGCGCAAGGCCGGCTAATTACCCTCACAAGCTGACAAAAGCCGACGGTCCGTTGGCCCAACATCGCGGCCACATATCGCTATCTCCGGGGCACCGGTCAATCGCGGCGTCCGCCCTTGCTTGGGAGAGCTCGGCATGTGGGCGGCTTTGCGGCTTAAGAGCGATCGCGTTCGTGGTAGCGGAAAGGTCAACGGGCATCGCACGCGGCCATCGCGGCCTCGCTGGCGCACAAGGCGCTGGCGGAGTCGATCGACGCCGGGGAGGTGCAGTCCGACGAGGACTTTGCGCGCTACTTCGCCGATCTGCGCGACGAGCTGAACATCTTGTTCAGCGGCATCGACTACACCATCCGTCTGAAACGTTTCACCGCCGGCCAGGCCACGCTCAACGTCCTGAGCATCGCCCGCCGGCTGGCCCAGAAGGCCGAGAACGCGTACCTGAAAGCGCACATCGAGGCCATCGAGAAGGGGCTGCACCGGCGCCGCCGCAACAGCAAGCCGAGCGAGCCGCAGCCTGTGCCGCAGGGCTGATCGAGACCGGCGCTGCAGGGCGGCGGCCCGCCCTGCAGCGTGGGGGCTTTGCCCGCTTGCGTCATCTTTAGGCTTTCTTTAGTACACTCCCCCGTCGCCCGCATGGAACCGAGCATCCATCACCGCGACGAGGCGAGCGGCCGGCGCCTCCTCGCGCTCTCCCTGCTGGCCCTCGGCATCGTCTACGGCGACATCGGCACCAGCCCTCTCTACGCCGTCCGGGAGTGCTTCTACGGCGCGCACCCCGTCGCCGTCACGCCCGGCAACATCTTCGGCGTCCTCTCCCTCATCTTCTGGTCCCTCGTCGTCGTGGTCATGCTCAAGTACCACGTCTACGTCATCCGCTTCGACAACCGCGGCGAGGGGGGCATCCTGGCCCTCATGGGCCTGGTGGGGATGGACAAAAGCCGCAGCGCGGCCGTGCGCGGGACGCTCATCGCCATCGGCGTCTTCGGCGCGGCCCTGCTCTACGGCGACGGCATGATCACGCCGGCCATCTCCGTCCTCAGCGCCGTCGAAGGGCTGGAGATCGCCACGCCGTTCTTCAAGCCGTACGTGATCCCGCTGACGATCATCGTTCTCGTCCTGCTCTTTTTCTTCCAGCGCCGCGGGACGGCCGGCGTGGGCGCGGTCTTCGGGCCGATCATGCTGGTCTGGTTCACCACCCTCGGCGTCCTCGGCATCCGCGGCATCCTCGGCGCGCCGCGAGTCCTGCTGGCCGTCAATCCGATGTACGCCGTGCGCTTCTTCATGGAGAACCACGGCCACGGCTTCCTCGTCCTCGGCGCGGTCTTCCTCGTCACCACCGGCGGCGAGGCCCTCTACGCCGACCTCGGCCACTTCGGCGAGAAGCCCATCCAGGTCGACTGGTTCGGCATCGTCGGCCTCTCCCTCGTCCTGCAGTACTTCGGACAGGGGGCGCTCCTCATCCGCAATCCCGGCGCGGCCCACAACCCGTTCTACCTCCTTGCTCCGAAGTGGGCGCTCTACCCGCTCGTGGCTCTGGCCACGATCGCCACCGTCATCGCCTCGCAGGCCATCATCTCCGGCGTCTTCTCGCTGACGCGGCAGGCCATCCAGCTCGGCTACTTCCCGCGCATGCAGATCGTGCACACCTCGAGCGCGGAGATCGGGCAGATCTACATGCCGGCGGTGAACTGGGCGGTGATGGTGGCGACGATCCTGCTCGTGCTCATGTTCCGCAGCTCCTCGAACCTGGCCGGCGCGTACGGCGTGGCGGTGAGCATGACGATGATCATCACCACGCTGCTGGCGTACGTCGTGGCCCGCGACCTCCTGCACTGGAGCGCCCTGAAGGCGGGCCTCATCACCGCCGCCTTTCTCGTCGGCGACGTGGCCTTCCTCAGCGCGAATCTCTTCAAGATCGCCGAGGGGGGATGGTTCCCGCTGCTCATCGCGTCCATCGTCTTCACGCTGATGACGACGTGGCGAAAGGGACGACAGATCCTCAACGCGCGCCTGAGCGACGGGGCGCTGACGCCGGAGCTCTTCGTCACGTCGCTCCAGGCCCGGCCGCCGCTGCGCGTCCCCGGCACGGCGGTGTTCATGCACCGCACGCGCGAGGCCGTGCCGCCCGCGCTGCTGCACAGCCTCAAGCACTACAAGGCCATGCACGAGCAGGTCATCCTGCTGACGGTGGTGACGGAAGAGGTCTCCCACTTGCGCAACGACGAGCGCCTGGAGTTCGATGAGCTCGGCGGAGGCATGTACCGCGTCGCAGCGCGCTACGGCTTCATGGAGGAGCCGGACATTCCCGCGCTGCTCAAACGCGTCAGCGAAGAGCATGGCCTGAAGATTCCGCCGATGGACACGACATATTTCCTCGGCCGGGAGACGCTCATCGTCACCGTCCGCCCGAGCGGCATGGCCACCTGGCGGGAGAAGATCTTCGCCTCGATGATGCGCAACGCCGAGAGCGCGGCGCGCTTCTTCCGCCTGCCGCCGAACCGGGTGGTGGAGCTGGGAGCGCAGATCGAGTTCTGAGCCGTGTGGCGCGGACTTCAGTCCGCGCAGGCGGGATGAATCCTGTGGGCGGGATGAATCCCGCCCCACATTTCTCCGGACGGGAAGCTCGAGATCCTTCGCCGCGGTTGAATCTTAAGAACTTCTTAAGCCCCAGCCGTGCGACAGTGCTCTCCGTTTGGCTGCGATCCAACGCATCCGCCGGATGATCATCGGCCCGCCCCGCGACGTCAGCGACCCGCAGATCTTCCACCACGTCTCGCTCATCGCCTTTCTGGCCTGGGTCGGGCTCGGCGCCGATGGACTCTCCTCGTCCGCCTACGGCCCCGAGGAAGCGTACAAAGCCCTCGGCCCGCATGCCCACCTCTCCATCCTTCTGGTGGGCATGACCGCCGTCACCATCGCCGTCATCTCCATCGCCTACTCGAACCTCATCCAACACTTCCCGGGGGGCGGCGGCGGGTACCTCGTGGCCACGAAGCTCCTCGGCAACCGCGTCGGCGTCGTCTCCGGATGCGCGCTCCTCGTCGACTACGTCCTCACCATCACCGTCTCCGTGGCCAGCGGCTGCGATCAGCTGTGGTCGTTCCTCCCGCCGGCGTGGCTGCCGTACAAGCTGCCGGCCGAGTTCCTCGTCATCGGCCTCCTGGTCGTCTTGAACCTGCGCGGCGTGCGCGAGTCCGTCAACGTCCTCGCGCCGATCTTCCTCGTCTTCATCGTCACGCACGCCTTCGCCATCCTCTACGCCGTGGCCGTGCACTTCACGCGGCTGCCGTCGGTCTTCCACGAGGCCCGCGTCGACTTCCACGGCTCCGTCAGCACGATGGGGTTCATCCCCCTGATGCTGATCCTCCTCCGCGCCTACTCCCTCGGCGGCGGCACGTACACCGGCATCGAGGCCGTGTCGAACGGCGTGGTCATGCTGCGCGAGCCGCGCGTGCGCACTGGCAAGCGGACGATGGCCCTCATGGCCGCGTCGCTGGCCTTCACCGCCGGCGGGATCATGTTCGGCTACCTGCTGACGAATTCGCGTCCGGTCGAAGGGAAAACGATGAACTCCGTCCTGCTGGTGAACCTCTTCGGCCACTGGGGCTCGTTCGGGACGGCGTTCGTCGTCGTCAGCCTCGCGGCCGAGGCGGCGCTGCTCTTCGTCGCGGCCCAGGCCGGATTCCTCGACGGGCCGCGCGTGCTGGCGAACATGGCCGTCGACTCCTGGATGCCGCATCGCTTCAGCCAGCTCTCCGATCGCCTGGTGACGAAGAACGGCGTCTACATGATGGGCCTGGCCGCCGCGGCGGCCCTCGCCTACACGCGCGGCGACATCACCACGCTCGTGGTCATGTACTCGATCAACGTCTTCATCACGTTTTCGCTGACGGAGCTGGGCATGGCCCGGCATTGGATCCTCGAGCGCGCCAGGGAGCCGCGCTGGAAGAGCCAGCTGGCCATCCACGGCACGGGCCTGGTGATGTGCGTGAGCATCCTGGTCATCACGACGCTGGAGAAGTTCCGCCAGGGCGGCTGGATCACGGTGGTGATCACGAGCGTGGTCATCGCCCTGGCCTTCGCCATTCACCGCCACTACGGCAACGTGAAGGAGAGCATGAAGCGGCTCGACGAGATCCTGATCACTGTCCCCGCGCCGGAGCAGCCGGAGGTGACGCCGTCGGAGCTCGACCCGCGCGCGCCGACGGCGATCATCAGCGTCTCCTCGTTCTCCGGCTTCGGCCTGCATCAGATCCTCTCGATCCACAAGTCGTTCCCCGGCTACTTCAAGCAGTTCCTCTTCGTCTCCGCCGCGGTCGTCGACTCCGGCAACTTCAAGGGCGCCGAGGAGATTGATCACCTGGAGCGGACGACCGAGGAGTCGCTGCGGAAGTACGTGGCCTGGGCGCAGGGACAGGGACTGAAGGCCGACTACCGCCTGGCCCTCGGCACGGAGGCGGTGTCGACGGTGGAGGACCTCTGCCGCGAGCTGGCCGAGGAGTTCCCGCGGGCGATCTTCTTCATGGGACGGCTGATCTTCCGCGAGGAGAAGTGGTACCACCGCCTGCTGCACAACGAGACGCCGCATGCGATCCAGCGGCGGCTGCAGTTCGAGGGCATTCAGGCGATCGTGCTCCCGATCCGCGTGCTGGAGTAGCATCCCGGCGCGATGCATCCATTCATGACGGCCTGTCTTTTGTTGATGGCCATGGGCGCGCCCGTCGGCAAACGCGTCGACATCGGCGGCCGGAGCCTTCACATCGTCTGCATGGGCGAGGGTCCGCACACGGTAGTCATGGAATCGGGCGCCGCCGTCGGCTTCTACGAATGGTGGCTGGTGCAGACGGCGCTGCGCGACGAGATTCGCACCTGCTCGTACGACCGCGCCGGCTTCGGCTGGAGCGATCCGCCGCCGGCGCGCAGCGTGGCCGGCTACGTCAGCGATCTGCACGAGCTCCTTCGCCGCAGCGGCGAGAAACCGCCCTTCATCCTCGTCGGCCACTCCATGGGCGGATCGTTCGTGCAGCGCTACTACTGGCGCTACCCGTCGGAGGTCGCCGGCATCATCGCCGTCGATCCCGCCAATCTCGAGTCGTCACGGACACCGCTTCCGGAGTACCGCGAGGCCGCGGCGGCGCATCGCGCGCGGCGAACGAAAGAGATGGAGGAGTGGCGCGCCACCGGCAAGTGGCCGAAGCAGGCCTTTCCCTCGCAGCTGCCGGCGGCGTTGCGCGACAGGCTCGTCGCCGCGAGCAACTCCGCCGACTGGTGGGAAGCGCGGTTCGGCGAGGGCGCGTTGCCAGACCTGGAGTCGACGATGACGCCGGAGCAGCGGCGCATCGGCGTTCCGCTGGTGATCATCGCGGCGCAGTGGCGAAGGCCGGCCGGCTGGTCAGAGGACGCGACCGAACGGATGCGCAAGTACAATCTCGCGGGGCACGAGGAGATCGCGTCGCGCTCAGCGCAATCGACGATCGTTCACACCACGGCGAGCCACGAAGTGCCGACCGAAGCGCCCGAGGTCGTGGTGAACGAGATCAGGACGATGGCCGCCCGGCTTCATTGGCGCTGAAGCCCGTCCGCCACGTACAGGTCCGACAAGATCCGCAACGCATCGTACGCGTAGGCGTTGCCGTCCGGCGTGATGCAGACCGGTGCGATCTTGTAGACGCCCGCGGGATCGACCGGCATGAACTCCTTCCACAGCTCGCGCGCCCCGGTGGCGAGGCTCACGCGATAGACGCGCGCCGGCAACGCGGTCGGGCGGTAGACGAAGAGCGAGGCCGCGTCGGCGGACCACTGGATCGGCACCTCGCCGGGCTCGACGCCGCCGACGTTCACCGGCGCCGCGCCACCCTCGGCGTCGTACAGCGCGATGGTCTGCTGCGCGGTCATCCCCGCCACCATCCGCCCGTCCGGCGAGACGGCGAAGGGGCGGTAGGCATCGCCCCAGATGCCCTCGGGCGAGAGCGGCTTGACGGTCTCGTCGAGCGTGTCGATGCGTAGGAGCTGATAGCCCTTCTCCGGCAGCGTGCCGGCGACGATGACGCGCGACGAGCTCGGCACCCACACCGCGCCGGCATCGAACGCGCCCGCCACTTTGAGGTCGCGCGCTTCGCCGCTGCCAGTGGGGACGACGGCGAGCTTCGGGCCGTTGTGAGCGAGGACGAACTTGCCGTCGGGCGAGAGGGCGTCGCCGACGCCGTCGCCGATGCGCACCGGCGCGCCGCCGCCGCTGCGGAGGTAGATCGCGTTCTTCGCGCCGCCGCCTTCGCGCGTCTCGTTGAAGAGCAGCTTCGTCCCGTCGCGGGAGAGATCGGCGATGTTCGACCAGTCGAGCCACGACATGTCACGCTCGACGGCCTCGCCAGGGGCTTGATATTCCAGCGCCGCGCGCCAGAGGCCGGTCGACAGCAGCACGTGTCCGGCGGAGATGTCGAAGAGCTTCATCAGTCCGGTGAAGCGCGTGACGAGGCGCCGCTCGCCGGTGTCGACGTTGACGGCGTAGAGCGCCGGCGGCGCGGCGGTGTCGGTGCCGGTGACCCAGAGCTCCTTCCCGTCCGGCGACCAGGCCAGGCCGTTCGCGCCGTGCCGCCAGCCGCGGGCGACAGCGACCGGCTTGGCTGCCTTCGGCGCGAGCAGCGCGATCTCTTCGTTGCCGCCGTACCACTCGAAGAAGGCGATGCGGCCGTCGGGCGCGACGCGCAGGTGGTGAAGCGGATGCGGCGTCTCGTAGCGCACGCTGCCGACCGGAGCCTCGAGCACGTACTTGCCGTTGGCGACGCGGATGGCCACGAGGTCGGCGCCGTCGGGCGACCAGTCGGCGTACTGGACCTGCTCGGCGACTTCGCGCGGCGTGCCGCCGGCGAGGGGGATGCGCGCGAGCGTGCCGAGGCTGCTGACGCGGTCGCGGCGGAGGAGGAGCGCGATCTCGGTGGTCTTGGCGACGCCGAGGACTTCGGCGTCCGACACTCCGAGCGGCCGGGCCTCGGGGCTGCGACGGTTGGCGACGAAGACCTCGCTCGGACGGCCATCCCACGCGGCGCTGTAGACGATGGTGTCGCCCTCGGGCACGAAG
>JBKOUP010000340.1:0-12414 GCA_046723495.1 Acidobacteriota bacterium | reverse complement strand
GCACGGGACCGGGAGGCTCGTAGGTCGGAAGGCTCCAGGTGCCGGAGGTGAGGCGCTTGGCCGTGCCGCCGGCGGCGTCGATGAGCCAGAGGTGCGTCGGCTGCGGAAGCTCCTTGGCGAGGAAGTCGAGGTTGCCGACTTCGAAGGCATCCTCGTGCTTGGCGCGGTCTTTCCGCTCCGGCTTCTCATCCTCGGCGGCAAACGCGATGGCGCCGCCGTCGGGACGCCAGGCGAAGTGCTGCACGCCGGTCGGCGAGCTGGTGATGCGCATCGCTTCGCCGCCCTGCATCGGCAGGATCCAGATCTGCGGCATCGGCTCTTTCTTCTCGCCGGTCGGCGCGTTGTCGAGGAAGGCCAGGCGATCGCCGTCCGGCGACCAGCGCGGCGAGTTGACGTGCCGGCGCTCGAAGGTCAGCACGCGCTGCTTGCCCGTGGCGACGTCGACGAGTACGAGCTCGCTGTCGTAGCGGTTCTCCTTTTCGTTCGCGCGCGAGACGATGCAGACGATCGACTTGCCGTCGGGCGAGAGCTGGGGATCGGAGACGCCGACGTAGCGGAGGGTGTCTTCGAGAGTGACGCGCGGCTTCTGCTGGGCCGAGGCGAGACAGGCGATGGCCAGGAGGGCTACGACTTTGATTGTCCGCATCCGGTCAGGATAGCAGCTCCATGATCTCGGACATGGCCGCGCGGGCGCGGACGAGCGTGGCCTCGTCGCCGCGGCCGGCGGTGAGGCGGATGACTTTGTTGTACTGCTCGATGGCGGCCGGGTAGTCCTGCAGGCAGCGGTAGTAGATCTCGCCTTTGCAGAGCTTGGCCTCCAGGTTCATCGGATCGAGCTCGATGATCTTGTTGAGGAAGATCATGGCCGTGTCGTACTTCTGCTCGTCCATGGCCATGCGATAGCGGAGGCGATAGAGCGCGATCAGTTCGTCGCGTTTGGGATCGACCCAGGCTCCCGGCAAGTGCCTGACGATCGCGGAGAGAAGATTCGAGCGCTTCACCTCGAGACGTTGCCGCATTCTCCACACCCTCCCTGTTGCTCGAATTTCAATTCATGGTAGCACGGGTTATCCTTCGCGAATGCGCGTGGCCGTCTATCCGGGCTCGTTCGATCCGCTGACGAACGGACATCTCGACATCATCCGCCGCTGCGCGCGGCTCTTCGACCGCGTGATGGTGGCGCTGCTGGAGAACGAAGGAAAGTCTCCACTCTTCACGATTCCGGAGCGCATCGAGCTGATCGCGCGCTGCACCGCGGACGTCCCCAACGTCGAGGTGCACTCGTTCTCCGGCCTGCTCGTCGACTTCATGCGCCGCCATGACGCCACCGTCGTCGTGCGCGGCATCCGCGCGGTGTCGGACTACGAGTACGAGCTGCAGATGGCGCTGATGAACCGCGCCCTCAACCCGGAGGTGGAGACGATCTTCATGCTCCCCGCGGTCGAGTACACGTACGTCTCCTCGCGCCTGATCAAAGAAGTCTTCCGCCTCGGCGGCGACGTCAGCGGCCTCGTGCCGGCGGCGGTGCTGGAGTCGTTGCGAGCGCGGTTGGCGGTTCTTAGTTCTTAGTTCTTGGTTCTTAGTTCTTGGTTGTTGGCCGTTCTGAACTAAGAACCAAGAACCAAGAACTCAATCACTGCGCGGATCGATCGCCTCCCGGAATCGATCGCCGATGATGTTGAACGACGCGACGGTCAAAAAGATCGCCACGCCCGGGAAGAGCGCCAGCCACCACGCGTATTGGATGTGCTCCTCGGCGACCGACAGGATTCCGCCCCACGACGCCGTCGGCACGGGGACGCCGAAGCCGAGGAAGGAGAGCGCCGACTCGATGAGGATGGCCGAGGCCACGCCGAAGCTCGCCGAGACGAGCACCGGGGCGAGCGCGTTCGGCAGGAGGTGGCGGAAGATGATGCGCGCGTCCTTGGCGCCGCTGGCGCGCGCGGCGTGGGCGAAGTCGAGCTCGCGGATGCGCAGGAACTCGCCGCGCACGAAGCGCGCCTCGGTCGTCCACGACGTCAGGCCGAGGGCGATCATGATCGTGTAGAGCGACGGCTTGAAAACCGCCACGATGCCGAGGACGAGGAAGAGGAACGGGAAGCAGAGCACGACCTCGATGATGCGGGAGACGATCCAGTCGGCGGCGCCGCCGTAGTAGCCGGCCAGCGCGCCGAGGATCGAGCCGACGATGAGGGAGATGGCCGTGGCCGTGAAGCCGACCGTCAGCGACACGCGCGCGCCGTGGATCATGCGCGCCAGCACGTCGCGGCCGAGGTCGTCGGTGCCGAGGCGGTGCTGCGGGCTCGGTCCTTCCAGGCGGTGCACGATGTCGACGTCGTTCGGCCCGTACGGCACCGGCGCCGAGGGACGCGTCGCGGCGATCAGCGGCGCGAGGAGGGCCAGCATCGTCATCAGCGCCACGTAGATCAAGGCCACGAGGGCGATGCGGCTGCGCCGGAAGCGCCGCCAGGTGACCTGCCAGATCGACTCCCCTTCCCTCACGGCGTGGCCTCGAAGCGGATGCGCGGGTCGGCCAGGGCGTAGAGGATGTCGGCGAAGAGCGCGGCGAAGAGGGTGATGACCGCGGTCGTCACGGTGAGCCCGAGGATCGTCGGGTAGTCGCGCTGCAGAATCGAGTCGAAGTAGAGCCGGCCGATGCCGTCCCACTGGAAGATCTGCTCGACGATGACGCTGCCGGAGATGAGGTACGGAATGGTCAGGCCGAGGAGCGTGATCAGCGGGATGAGGGCGTTGCGGAAGGCGTGGCGCCACAGCACCGCCGACGGCGCGGCGCCCTTGGCGCGCGCGGTGGTGATGAAGTCCTGGCGGATGACTTCCGTCAGCGCCGACTTCGAGAAGCGCGCGAAGATGGCCAGCTGCGCGTACGTCAGCGTCACGACGGGCAGGATGAGATGGCGCAGGCGGTCAAGGAGCTGCTGGCCGAAGCTCATCTGCAGGTAGTCGTCGGAGGTCATGCCGAAGAGCGGGAGGAGATTGAGCTTCACGGAGACGAGATGCATGAGCAGCAGGGCCACCCAGAAGCTCGGCAGCGAATAGAGCAGGAAGAAGGTGACGGCCGAGGCGCGCTCGGCGAGGTGGCCGGAGCGGGTGGCGCTCCAGAGGCCGACGGGGACGCCGATGACGGCGGCGAGCAGGAAGGCGATCAGGTTCAGGACGAAGGTGTTCGGCATCTTCTCGGCGATGTGGGCGACGACGGTGCGCCCGTCGAAGATGGAGCGGCCGAAGTCGAGGGTGAGGATGCCCCGCACCCACCAGCCGTACTGAGCGACGAGCGGCGCGTCGAGGTGATGCTCGTGGCGGATGTGCTGGATGATCTCCGGCGGGACGGACTTTCCTCCCTTCGCGCCGATGAAGAACGAGATCGGATCGCCGGGGACGAGGTGGACCAGCGCGAACACCGCCACGGTGATGCCGAAGAAGGTCAGCACCGCGTAGAAGAGACGGCGGATCAGATACGAAAGCACAAAAGTTCAGGGCGCAGGAGGCAGGGCGCAGGGCGCAGGTGGTGGTCGTCGCGAGAACAACATCTGCGCCCCGCGCCCTGCGCCCTGCCCCCTCGAAGTCATTTCTGAAACCGCTTCGGAATCCACCAACCCAACTCCCCCGGATACCACAAGTTCAGTCCCCATCCCTTGCTCTCGTTCACGTTGCGCAGGCGCTTGTTGACCGCCCACTTCGACGAGACCTGCAGCGTCCAGGTGTACGGCTGGTCGTTGGCCAGCACTTCGTGCAGCCGCCGGAAGATCGGGATGCGCTTCTTGAGGTCGAGCTCCCTGCGCTCGGCGTCGATCAGCTTGTCGGTCTCGGGGCTCGAATAGAAGACGATGTTCTGTCCCTTCGGCGCGAACTGCGAGGAGTGGAAGAGCGGGAACGGGTCGGGATCGGGATCGAGGTCCCAGGCCAGGATGGCGGCCTCGAAGTTCCCGTTCATGACGCGCTGCATGAACGCGCTCGGGTCGAGGGGAACGATGTTCATCTGCACGCCGATCTTCTTGAGCTCCGCCTGATAGAACTGCATGAACGGGCTGGAGATGGAGTTGCCGCCGATGATGAGCATGTCGAACTTCAGCGGCTTCCCGTCCTTGTCGAGGACGCCGTCGTGGTTGCTGTCGACCCAGCCGATGGAGTTGAGGATGCGCTGCGCCTCCAGCGGGTTGTACTGGATGACCGGCACGTCGGGGTTGTAGGCCCACTCGTCGGGCGTGAACGGCCCGTTCATGGCCCGGGCCGTGCCGTGGTAGAAGTTGTTGATCACCGACTGCAGATCGATGCACATGGCCAGGGCCCGGCGCACGCGGCGATCGCCCAGGATGGGGTGGCGGTTGTTCCAGGGGATGAAGTTGTACGTCAGGGTGTAGAAGCGGCGGAAGTCGATGGTCTTCTGCAGGTCGGGACGGCGGCTCTCCATCTGCCAGACGTCGGAGCTGACCTGGGCTTCGTCGACGTCGCCGCGTTGCGCGGCCGACCAGGCGGTCTTGTCGTCGTTGATGACCTTGAAGAGGATCTGGTCGGGATAGACCGGCGGGCCCCACCAGTCGTTGCGGCGCTGCAGGAGGATCTCCTTCCCGGGGATGCGGCGCACGAGCGTATACGGGCCGCAGCTCACGGCCTTGTCCGCCCAGCCGGTGCGGAAGTCGCCCTGCGAATAGGCGTGCTCCGGCAGGGTCATGACGCTGTTGAACTGCACGATCTGCGAAGCGAGGATCTCCTTGAAGGCCACGACGATGGTGCGGTCGTCGACGACTTTGGTGTTGGCCGGGTCGAGATTGCTGAAGCCGCCGGCGACGCCGGCAGCCTCGCTGGCCGGATCGACGATCTTCTTCAGCGTGAAGAGGACGTCGCTGGCGCGTACGGGGGTGCCGTCGGAGAAGGTCGCCTTCGGATTGAGGTGGAAGGTGTATCGCTTGCCGTCCGGCGTGATCTCCCACTTGTCGGCCAGCCCCGGCATCGGCTGCAGGTTCACGTCGAGATGAACGAGCGGCGTGTAGAGGTAGAACGACACCCAGCGGTCGTAGGAGGTGTTGAACAGGATCGGATTCATCGACGTGATGTCGACGGGCAGCCGGCGCAGGACGGTGCCGCCGCGCACCGGCGTGGTGTCGTCTTCCGCGAGGGGCGCGACCGGCGGAAGGGCATGCTCTTTCTTGCACGTCGACGCGCAGAGAGCGAGCAGAAGAACAGCGAAAAGCAGGCGTGAACGGTTCACGCCGCCATTATAGGAGCGGAGGGCGCAGGGCGCAGGGAGCTACGGCAACGTGATCGACTCCGTGGCCACGTTGAAGTACGCGTCGGTGGCCCGAACGATCACGAACTTCCCGGCCACGGCGTTGCGCGGCAGGCGGTAGGTCTCGTCGGGCGAGTCGGCGATGCCGTCGACCGGCGTGAGGCGGATCCACTTCTGCGCGTCCGCCGAATACTCGACCTTGCCGACCGGCGAGAGCCTGTCGGTGATGCGGATGACGACGTCGTTCCCGTCGACGCGCGAGGCGATCTGCGGCGGGGTGTTGTCGACCTGGAACTCGATCCCTTCCTTGACGTCGCCGAGCGGCGCGTCGGGATTGTCGAGGGCGTCGGTCACGCTGAGGCGCAGCTCGTACAGGCCGTCGGGAAGCTGCGAAGTGTCGAAGTTCATCGATGACTCTTCGACGTTGTCGCGCAGGCGCAGCCACTTCTCCGTCCCCTTGCGGCGGAACGAGAGCGTGTAGCGCAGAGAGTCGTTGTTCTCGTCGTGGGCGCGCCAGGTCACGGTGCGGAAGCCTTTGCGGTAGACCTTCTTCCCCGGCTCGTTCTTCTCGCGCGGCGGCTCGAGGCTGGTGAAGATGCCGTACTCGTCGGGGTTCGTGGCCTCGACGACCTGGGGCGGTTGCGGATAGCTGCCGGTGATGAAGACGACGGCCGGCTCCTGCACGGTGATGGTGTCGATGACCGGAGCGACGTTGCGATTGACGAAGGAGACGGTCACGGTGTCGACGACGACGTCGCTGGCCGGCTTCGGCGTGGTGAGCTTGAATTGCACGTACCGGCCGGCGGGGGCGTCGATGGCGCCGTCCGCCGCGGCCGTGGCGGCGCTCCAGGGGCTCCATGTGGCGTCGGGCGTGCGGGTGTTGCCGCTGCGGAAGGCGATGGCCACGTGGCCGTCGCCGACGTCGTCGCCGTCGATGCGATAGTGGCCGAAGCGCGAGAAGCGCTCGACGTCCTTGGCCACGGAGCGGAACTCCGCCTTCGTCGACGGCGCGCTTTCCAGGCGATAGACCGCGCCGCTGTTCGTCGTGGTGATGAGGCCGTCGGAAGAGATCGACACGACCTGCTTCTCCGGCACGGTGGCGATGAGCGCGACCTCGGTGCCCTTCATCGAATAGACGCGGCCCTGCGGTCCGCTGGAGAGCAGGATCGTGCCGTTCGGTCCGCCGCTGATGGCGTAGACCATCTCCCGGTCGAACTTGCGCACGGTCTGCACGAAGCCGTCGGCATCGATGCGGTAGATCTCGCCGTTGCCGGCGCCCGTGGCCGCCGCGGCCGCGGAGCTGCTGTCGTCGAAGGAGTAGGTGACCTCGACGCTCGGCGACGGCTCTTCCTTCTTCGGCTCGGCCGGCGCGGCGGTCGAGGAGCTTCCGCTCGACGGCTGGGCGCTCTTCGGCTGCGCCTTCGGCGGCGCGCTCGACGGCAGGACGTTGCTCGCCCCGGCCGCCCACCCGGTGCCGTTGGCGTCGACATAGATCGAGGCGATCTCGCTCAGCGGCGAGTCGAAGAGCGCGTGGGCGCCGCCGTCCGGACGGACTTCATAGATCCGCCCCTTGCCGGAGGCGCCGGCCAGGATCGTCCCGTCCTTGCGCACGGCCAGCGAGCGGAGGTGCGTGTCGGGGGCGTCGAAGAGGACCTTCCCCTCCCCGTTCGCGACGCGGAAGAGCTTCCCTTCCGTGCCGGTGGCGGCGAGGAGATCGTCGCCGCTGAAATCGATGGCCCAGATGTAGGCCTGCTTCGGATCGAAGATGACCGCCGCTTTGCCCGCGTCGGGATCGACGCGGTAGATCTTCCCGTTCGGCGAGGTGCCGGCGTAGAGCGCGCCGTTGTGCCAGGCCATGGCGTAGATCTCCGGCTCCGCCGCGGTCCAGACGAGCTTCAGATCGCTGCCGCGGAGGCGATAGACCTTGCCGTCGTTGCCGGTGCCGAAGTAGCGGTCGCCGTTTGGCGCCGAGGCCTGCGAGAGGACGAAGGGATCGGTGAAGGAGGCCACTTTCTTCACCGCCGGCGCCGGCCGGAGTTCGCCGCGCGAGGTGACGGCGAAGCCGTCGACGTCACCGGCCAAAAAATCCTCGGCGGTGCGGACTCTCCAGAATTGCGGGGCGACAGCGAAGGCGGAAGACGCAAATAGCGTGAGAAGGACAGCAAAGCAAGAGCGCATGAACACCCTTTATTAAATTGTCGGTTTGATATCGAGATCGATTTTGAGCGCGCCGTCGATGATGTAGCCGAGGGGGTGCGCCTGTTTCGCCGCGGGATGGTACTTCACCGCGGCCTGCGCGCCGTTGGTCGTGTCGCCCGCGACCACGGCACGCATCGTCGGCGGGAGATCGGGAAGATAGACGCCGGCGGTGACGGCGCCGTCGGACTGCGAATAGAGGCCGAGGGTCAGGTCCGTCGACGGGCGGAGCCGCTGCAGCACGGCCAGCACCCCTTCGAGCGTGCGCGGATCGGGCGGCACGAGCGAAAAGTCGATCTGGTTCATCAGCGACCCGCTGGCGATGAGCAGGTACGCCGGCCCGGGAGCCTGGTTGTCCGGAATCTTGACGTCGAAGGACTCGGTGAACGGCTCGCCGCGGAACGGCTTCAGCAGCGTGCGCACTTTCACGGTGTCGCCCGGCCGGAAGCGTCCGTTCGCCGGCGTGTCGACCGAAGCCTCCATGAGCTTGGCGATCTTCAGCCCGTCGTCGTGGCGGAGGCGGAGCTTCACGCTCTCGATGTCCGCCTGGCGGAATTCGTTCGACATCAGATAGCCGGCGACGATGGCCAGGTACTGCGGAATAGCCTGCCGCGCCTGCGCTCCCGCCCACCCTTCGTGCAGCACGATCGGCTGCGAGAAGCCTTTGAGCTTGATCTCCGACTCGAGAAGCACCGTGCGCTCGCCGGCGGCCCGCTGGGCATTGGCGACGACGCTGTCGGCGGCCATGGCCAGGATCAGCGGCGAGAGCTGGCTGTGCCGCACGATGTTGACGTGATAGTTCTTGACGGGGCCGCTGCCCTCGACGGTGAGATCGATGGGGATCATGTCGGCGCTCTTGCCGACCGTTCCCATGATTCCGTTGGCGCGGTCCTGCTTGAACGCGCCGACGACCTTGCCGGTGTTCGCGAACTTGAACGAGCTGGCCAGGCTGGGCATGACCGTGACGATCTCCGACTTGGCCATCGGGAAACTGACCTCGCCCATGTCGAGGAAAGGATGGCCGAAGGCGTAGATCTGGTCGCCGTCGACGACGGTGACGGTGCCGGTGGCGGCGACGTTGAAGTCGCCGTTGAGGAGGACGGCGCCAACGGCGTCGCCCGGTTGGAAGGGCGTGGCGGTGGTCGTCGTCGTGGTTGCGGCCGACGTCGACGTCGATCCGCTCGGCACGGCCACGAAGCCCATCGCATCGAGCCACGGCGAGAAGCGGGTGATCGTCTCCGGCGCGAAGCTCGACAGCGACAGCGGCACGGCGATCGGTTTGGCGCCGCTCATCGTGCTCGCCGGCGCCGCGCCGACCAGGCCGCTCTGCATCTTGGCGAAGAGGTCGTCGGTCTTGTGGTCGGTGATCGCTTTGAGGAACTCGCCCGCGCTCATGCGCGCCGCGGTGAGCTCGGCGTTGTGCGCGCCGCCGCTCTCGGCGATCTTCAGCATCTGCGCGATCGGGGTGATGCCGGCGACCGGCTCCTTGGCGAACTGCCACGAGTACGCGAGCGCGCCGATGACCTTGCCATCGATGTAGATCGGCGAGCCGCTCATGCCGGCGATGACGCCGGCGCGCTGCACGATCGGCGAGTCGACTTTGGCCAGGATGAGGTCCTGTCCCGGGCTGATGTTGTTCAGCACGCCGAGGATCTCGACGTCGAAGCGGTCGAGCTTCGTCCCTTCGAAGACGGTGACGCCGTAGCCGCGCATCCCCTTCTGGATCTGTGAGAGCGGCATGGTCTGCTGCGCCGCCGCCGACAAGGCGAACAGCGCCGCGATTGCGGAAAGGAAGAGTGACCTGGAGGTGCGCACGTCGGGTCTAACCTTACTCCCAAAAGCGCTATTTCGCGCTTCGTGCCTGCTACCAATCTGCGCCAGAACGATGCCACGGGGAGAAATCGCGAGGTGGGCTTTGCCAACCGACGCTGCCGGCCGTGCCGGCTACTCGTAACGAAGTGCTTCGATGGGGTCGAGCTTGGAGGCCTTCGCCGCCGGATAGATGCCGAAGATCACGCCGAGAATCGCGCAGAAGGTGAACGCCAGGACGATGGCCCAGAGCGGCGTGTGCACCGGCGGGAACTCCACCCACTTCTTCAGCATCAGGCGCACGCCGGCCGCGGTGCCGTAGCCGCCGGCGATGCCGATGCAGCCGCCGATGCCGGAGAGGGTGATGGCCTCGATGAGGAACTGCAGCAGGACGTCGTTCCGCCGGGCCCCGATGGCCTTGCGCACGCCGATCTCGCGCGTCCGCTCGGTGACGGAGACGAGCATGATGTTCATGATGCCGATGCCGCCGACGAGCAGAGCGATGCCGACGACGCCGCCCATGATGCCGGTGGTGGTGTTCATGATCTTCGAGAACGTCTTGAGGAGCTCTTCCTGGGAGTTGATCTGGAAGTCGTCCGGCTCGCCCTTCTTGATGTGGTGCCGCGAGCGCAGGATCTCCTTGACCTGCTCGGTGGCGAGGTCGATCTGATCGCGGCTGCGCACCTGCATGAGGATCGGCAGGTGCTTCATCTGGTCCGGGCCGTAGAGGACCAGGGCGGTGGCGAAGGGGATGTAGACGACGTCGTCGGGGTCGTTGCCGAGCATGGCCCCGCGCTTCTCCATGATGCCGACGACGGTGTAGTGGGTGTTGTCGACGCGGATCTCCTTGCCGACGGGGTCGTCGAGGTTCAGCGACCGCGCCGCCTCGGCGCCGATGACGGCGACGCGCTTCTTGGCTTCCTCGTCGAGCTCAGTGAAGAAGCGCCCGCGGTCGACGTACTGGTGGGCGATGTCGGGATAGTTGTGGTTGACGGCGTAGAGGGTGGTGTCGTGGCGCGTGTCGCCCGACTTGAGCGAGACCTGGCCGAGGTACACCGGCGTGACCGCCGAGACCGACGGCGCGCTCTTGGCGATGGCCTCGGCGTCGTCGGCGGTGAGCTGCGGGATCGGCAGGAACGGGTTTCCGCGCGAGCGCGAGAAGTCGGGAACGATGCGCACGAACGTGCCGCCGATGTTCTCGAGCTGCGACGAGATCTGGTACTGCATGCCCTGGACGAGGGAGACGACGGCGATGACCGCCGCCACGCCGATCATCACGCCCAGAACCGTGAGGATCGAGCGCATCTTGTTGGCGCCAATGGCGCGGAGGGCGATCTTTACGTTTTCGAAGAACATGGCTCTCAGCTCTCGGCTCTCAGCTCTCAGCGGCCGTTGGCTTCGTTCTCCCCCGAGAGCTGAGAGCCGACAGCCGAGAGCCGGTCAGTTCGCAATCTTCCCATCCCGAATATGAATCACCCTCTTCGCTTCCTTCGCCACATCATCCTCGTGCGTCACCATGATGATCGAGTTTCCGCGGTCGTGCAGGGAGCGGAAGAGATCGAGAATCTCGCGTCCTGTTTGTGAGTCGAGGTTCCCCGTCGGCTCGTCGGCCAGCAGCAGCGACGGCTTGTTCACCAGCGCGCGGGCGATGGCCACGCGCTGGCGCTGGCCGCCGGAGAGCTCGTTCGGCTGGTGGTTCATGCGGTCCCCCAGCCCCACCGCCGATAGCGCCTCCTCGGCGAGCTGGCGCCGCTCGAGGCGGGCGATCTTCGCGTAGACCAGCGGCAGCTCCACGTTCTGCAGCGCCGTCGTGCGGGCCAGGAGGTTGAACGTCTGGAAGACGAAGCCGATCTTCTTGTTGCGCACCGCGGCCAGCTCGTCGTCGTTCATCGACTCCACGGGCGTCCCGTCGAGGACGTACCGTCCCGCCGTCGGCCGGTCGAGGCAGCCGATGATGTTCATCAGCGTCGACTTCCCCGAGCCCGACGGTCCCATGATCGCCACGTACTCTCCCTGCTCGACCACGAGGTCGACGCCGCGCAGGGCGTAGATCTCCTGCGGGCCGAGCTGATAGACGCGCGTCAGCTCGTGCATCTCGATCAGGTGCGCTCCGTTGCCGTTGCTCAACTCTTCGTCTCCTTCGATTCCTTCTCCTTCGTCGGCTCCACCTTCGTGCCGTCCTTGAGACTCTTCAGGATCCGAAAAGGTCCGGTGACGATCTCCTGGCCGGTCTTCAGGCCGCTGGTGATGGCCACGTGCGTCGTGTCGCTGATCCCCGTCGTCACCTCGGTCATCTTCACTGCGCCGTCCTTCACCACGAATACGTATTTTTTCTTCGGCGCGTTTTCGTCGACCGTGTCCGTCTTCTTTGCCCCCGGCACCGGCGGTACGCGCTCGACCACGCTCTGGATCGGCACGGCCACCGCGTTCGGCTCGCTGCTGGTGATGATCGAGACCTGCGAGGTCATGCCCGGGCGGAGGCGTTCGTCGGCGTTCTCGATGGCCGACTTCACCTTGAAATAACGCATCCCCGCGCCCGTGCCCACGCGCTGCGTGGCCGAGCTGCCGATCTCCACGACGCGGCCGACGTAGTCCTTGTTGGGCACGGCGTCGACCTTGATCTTCGCCGGCAGCCCGATCTTGATGCCGACGACCTCGGTCTCCCCCACGTCCGCCTCGGCCAAAATTTCAGAAAGATCGGCAATGACCGCGATCACCGAGGCGGGGTTGTTCATCGTCCCGGTGACCACCACCTCCCCTTCGTGCGCGTTGAGCTCCACGACCTTGCCGTCGATCGGCGAGACGATCGTCGTGTGCGACAGGTCCGTCTGCGCCTGCACCAGCATCGCCTGGGCCTGCGTCACCCCTCCCTGCGCCGAGTTGTAGCCGGCCTGGGCGTTCTCCAAATCGAGCTTGGCCTTCTCGAACAGCTCCTGGGCCTGGATCCCCTGCGCCTCCATGTTCACGGCGCGCTTGTACGCGAGCTGGGCGGTGGCCAGCGCGACCTTGGCCCGCTGCACCTCGATGCGCCGGTTCTGCACCTCGGATTGCGAGCGCTGATACTGCGCCTCGTACGCCGGCCGCTCCAGGTCGATGAGCTTCTGGTTGCGCCGGACGATGTCCCCTTCCTTGATGTAGAGGTGCTCGATCTTGCCGACGATGTG
>JBKOUP010000521.1:0-11437 GCA_046723495.1 Acidobacteriota bacterium | reverse complement strand
GGTCAGGAGCTCCAGTTCGAGGTCGTGAGCGGAAAAGAAGCGAAGGGCAGCGGCCTCGTGCCGCCCGGCACGGCCGACGACGCGCAGTTCATCCGCGTGCATCTGTCGGCGCCGGTGCCGAAGGGCGGCGAGACGCGCATCCGCATCCTCAAGACCTACGCCGACGCGGCCTCGTACTTCGTCAAGGACGGCCGGCTCGTGTTCGAGCGTCCGATGGGCATCAAGCGCAACGTCGTCGTCCTGCCGAAGGGATGGGAGCTGATCGAATGCGCGTCGCCCGGCATCGTCTCGACCGATCCTGACGGCCGCGTGCGCGTCAGCTTCGTCAACGACCGCGACGATCAATTGCCGGTGAAGCTCGTGGCCCGGAGGCTGCCGTGAAGCGCGCGGCCATCGTGGCCCTCGCCGTGGCGTTCGTCGCGGCGATCCCGCTTGCCGCGCAGCAGTCGCTGCATCGCGCCGAGCAGGATCGCGAGATCCGCTACTGGCTGCTCGACCCGTCGACGCACCAGTTCCGCATCTCGCACGACTTCACGGTGACGCGCGTCGGGCAGGCCTCGGTGCACAGCTTCGTGCGGAAGGGGAGCGTCGTCGCGCCCGACGCCACGATGATCGATCTCGACACCGGCAAGAAGCTCCCGACGCACGTGGTCTCCGGCAAAGAGGTGAACGCCCTCGGCTATTACCCGACCCCGACCGAGCCCGATTCGGTCGTCGTGCAAGGCGATCTGGAACAGCCGGTCGCCAAGGGGACGTCGACGCGCGTCCGCGTCGAGGAGACGTACACCGACCCCGCCGGCTATTTCGTGCAGGACGGCGAGCTGACGTGGAAGCGAACCCTCGGCCGCCCATGGAACGACGTGACGCTGCCGGCGGGATGGATGCTGACCTCGGTGAACACGCCCGCTACGATCTCGCTCGACGAGCAGGGGCGGGTGCGGCTGCGCTTCGTCAACATCCGCAACGACGAGCTGTCGATCGTGATCAAGGCCCGGCGGCGGCCGGACTGAATTGGCGGGAGGGGAAACGCGCGCTTTCGACACTCCTATCTATGAGTCGAGAGGAAGGAGTCCGTCATGCCGAAAGCCGCCGCGGCGGGGACCGCACACGTTCCAGGAGTGGCAACCCCGTTCGTCACCAACGTCGCTCCCGATCCCTTCGACGCGCGCGACCTGCTCTACCGGCCGCGTCTCGACCCGCTCCCCGACACGCTCGACCGGCGCCGCGGCCGTAACGCCTTCATTCTGTTGCAGGACGGCTCTTCATGCACCGGCCACGCGGTGGCCGCGATGATCAACACCGTCCTGGCCAACAAAACCGGCAAGCCGCCGTACGACCTCGTCAGTCCCTACATGCTCTACTACCTCGCCCGGCGCTACGACGAGTACCCCGGCGAGGACGACGCGGGCAGCAGCTTGCGCGGCGTGCTGAAGGGATGGTGGCGCCATGGCGTGGCCCTCCAACGCGACTGGCCGAAGCTCGATACGCACCTCGCCCTCGACGACGCGAATCTCGTCGCGTCGTGCCGCAGACGTCCGCTGGGCGCGTTCTACCGCGTCGACGTCCAGCGCCTCGACGACATGCAGTCGGCGATCTCGGAGCTCCACGCCGTCGTCGCCTCGGGCAGCATCCACGACGGTTGGCTCGACCCGCAGGCGGAGCGAGGACCTCACGGCAAGGTGAACTTCGTGATCCGCAAGACGGCCAACCCGAAAACGATCGGCGGCCACGCCTTTGCGCTCGTCGGCTACAACGAGATCGGCTTTCTCGTGCAGAACTCCTGGGGAAAGAAATGGGGCAAGGGCGGATTCGCCACGCTCCCGTACGAAGAGTGGCTCGAGTGCGCGTACGACGCGTGGGTGGCGCGTCCCGGCGTGCCGCAGACGCCGTTCGAGCGCGTGCAGCTCAGCGTCGACAAAGGCGGCGCCGTCAACGCCGAAGCCGCTCCGCAGTCGGCAGTCGTGCGCAAGCACGTCCTGAACGTCGGCAATGACGGAACGCTCTCGCAGAGCGGACAGGCCACGAGCAGCCCGGCCCAACTGCGGGAGATCATCGCCGGCATCGAGGCCACGGCGGCTCGCGACGTCGTGATTTACGTCCACGGCGAGCTGAAGTCGGAATCGTCCGGGCTCAATCAGGTGCAGGAACAGTTTCAGTGGTGGCTGAACAACAAGGTCTATCCGATCTTCATCGTCTGGGAAAGCGGCCCGCTGGAAACGTTGATCGATCAGCTCTCCGATCTCGTGCACGTTCCCTTCGGGGCGGACTTGAAGGGCAAGCTGATCGAGGCCGCGGACCGCCTCGTGGAAAGGACCTGCGCCCACGTGATCTCGTTCGGCTGGTCACAGATGAAACAGAACGCGCTGGCGGCCTGCGACCCGCTGGCGGCGCTTCCGGCGAACGATGCGGATTGGCTGAGCAAGCCGGCCGCGAGTCTCCTGCTGCTGCTTCTGAAAGAGAAAATCGCCAACGGCCTGCGCCTGCACATCGTCGCCCACAGCGCCGGCGCGGTGTACGTCAACGGCTTGCTGCCGCGCCTGGAAACGTACGGGATGAAGGCCGAATCGCTGTCGCTGATGGCGGCCGCCTCCACGGTGGCCGATTTCGAAAATGCCGTGGTGCCGCGCCTCGGAACGGTCGTCGACCGCTTCACCAGCTTCACGCTGACGGATCAGTTCGAGCTCGACGATACCTGCGGTCCGGTCTACCACAAGTCGCTGCTCTACCTGGTCTCGCGCGGCTTCGAGCGGAAGAATGGCGAGGTGCCGCTCGTCGGCATGGAGCACTTCTTCACGACACCGCTCGGCAGCGGCAAGACGCTGGAGCAGACGATCAAGGCAGCCGGCCGGATCGTCGTCGCCTCCAACTCGACTCCGGCCGGCGTCGACGACGACTCGAAGTCGACCGCGGAGCACCACGGCGACTTTCACGACGACGAGCCGACGATGACCGCCGTGCTCCTTCGCATCCTCGGCCGGCCGAACGTGACCGATCCGAAGCAGCGCTACAAGGCGAATTCCCCGGCGATCGCCGCCGCCGCCGCTCCCGCTGCCGCGCTCAGTACGGCCGGACGTGTGCGAAACGCGCGAACGCCGATCGTCGGCGGCGCGGCCGCCACGGGCGTCGTCCCCACCAGCCAGATCGAGCGGCGTTCGAGAAGACGAAAGAAATCAGCCAAGCCGGCCCTTCGGCCGCAAGGCAATCCCAAACCGCGCAAGAGCAGCTGAAGGAACTGCGGGCGGAAAACTGAGGCGAGGGGAGTTGGTCGGGCAGGGGGGATTTGAACCCCCGACCACCTGAACCCCATTAGTGACCGCGACCGGCGTCGCTTCTTGCGCTCGAGATTGCGCTGGCGTTGAGCCGCGTGCATCATGCTCCTGCCGCATGTACCCTCGCGATCTTCCTCTCGTCCGTCGTATGCTCTACCGGACGGCAGACCCGTTTCTGTTTGTCGGTGCACGCCAGCTCCCGCGCCCCACGTGGACTGAGCCCCTGCCTGGGCCGGTCCTGAGCGACAGCCGGACCATCTCGATCGTCACGCCGTCATTCAACCAGGCTCAATTCCTCGAGCGCACGCTGGCCAGCGTCGTCGGACAGCGGTATCCCTCCCTCGAGTACATCGTGCAGGACGGCGGCTCGACTGATGGCAGTGTGGCCATCCTCAAGCGATGGGGCGAGCGCCTGCAGTGTTGGGAGTCGCGTCCGGACGCGGGACAAAGCGCGGCCATCAATGCTGGATTCCGCCGCTCCACGGGCGAGATCATGGCGTACCTCAATTCAGACGACGTCCTCCTGCCGGGGGCGCTGGCTACGGTGTCACGATTCATGGCGGCGTACCCGGATGTCGATGCGGTGTACAGCCATGGTTTGATGATCGACGAGTACGATCGGCCGGCCGTATTGCTTCTCCTGCCCGAGCACGACGACCGTGCGCTGCGCTGGTACGACTATGTGCCGCAGATGACGCTCTTCTGGCGGCGGTCGCTCTGGGAAAAGGCCGGCGGGGCGATCGACGAGTCGCTGCACTACGCGATGGACTGGGATCTCCTGCAGCGTTTCATCGACGCCGGAGCACGATTCGCGCGCCTGCCCACACTGCTCGGTGGATTCCGCCTGCATGACGCGCAGAAAACGCAGACAATTCGCGCCGTCGGCTCATGCGAAGTTGACGCCTTGCGGACACGGCACCTCAAACATCGGGCGTCGTTTCGCGAAGTCGCACTGAACGCCTCACCACATCTCCTCAGCCGCGCTCGGGTCGTCCTCGCGTACCGCCTTGGGCTCCAACGGCTTGAGATCCCGTGGGAGGCGACGACCCAGCGTTCCCCGACCAATCCGATCAGCCAGCGCGCGTAGCAGCGAGTCGTTGACCGATGAAAGGCGAGCGTTTGCGGCACGCAGCGGCTTCACGGTGCCGGTGTCAGCCAGCGCCGTCTCGACGGCGGCCACGACCTCGCTGGGATCGACGACTTTCATATCGAGCGATCGCGTGAGAGGGGGATATAGCGCCGCCAGCCCCTCAGATTTGGCTGCATAGTACGCACCGGAATACGCAATGACCGCGGGCACGTCTTGCGACAGACCGAAGACGTGCATGTGATAGCTGGATCCAAGCGTCAGGCGTGCGCGGGCCACCGCCGCCTTGACCACCGCGGGATGCTCCGCCCCTTCCGCGATCCGCAGGCGTGTCGGCGCAGACATCTGCCGGCGAATGCGCTCGCCGTACTCGCCGTCAAGTCCGTAGCGAGGACTGATGCTCATTGGAAAAAATACCAGGGGATCTGGAACGCGCGCGGCGATGTCATCGAGGACACGCACGATGTCGCGCGTCAGATCCCGATGCTCTGGCGTGAAGTCCGCCTCGCGGAAGTGCACCGCGATGTAGCGTTCGCCCCTGCGCACTCCAGCCCTTTCAAGGACTTCCGTGCCCGCCTCGTCGGCGGCGGGCGGGAGACTGAACGCTTCGTCCCCCGTAGTCAACTGCCACAGATTCGTTGGAGCAATGGCGCGACTCAACGCGGTGCCGTCGCCGTCATAGCGATACGAGACCAGATGAGCCGCCGCGAGCATGCCTTGCAGCGCATCACGAGCCCACTGCGACGCAATGGGCCCGATGCCCTGCGACGACAGCACGATCGCCAGGCCCAGCCGCCGCGCCACACGCAGGAGGCACAGCCGCTCGAAGACGCCGGACGGATTGAAGTCGTTGATGGCGTTATCGCCCGTGATATAAAGAATGTCGCTGCTTTCGAGCGCGCGAAGGCTTGCCGCCGCCGGACCGCAGCCGGTGTCAATGATCTGAGCGAACCAATCGCTCGCGCGTCGCCGCCAGGTCACGGCGGGGCCGCCATCCTCGCGCGCCGGATCAGGCCAGCGCTTCCCAAGCCGAAGAGGCGCCGTGGCGCGAAGCGTCAGTTCAATCCACTGGCGCACGTCAGCGACGACTTCATGCGGTGGAAGTCCCTCCGGCAGCGTGCCGCCGCGCCTCAGCGGAACTCGCAACCGGCTGTCGGGAAACCACTCACGCAGCCGCCGTGCCGCATTGAGCAGCATCGCATCGTCGCCGAGGTTGCCGGTCGCGGCGCTGTGCGCGAGGTAGAACGTCAGTGGACGCCGGTCCATGCTCAGTACGAGAGTAGCATTGCAAGACCCCGGAGCTGGTCGCGCGGCGCAGAGACTCAACTGCGCGCAACGGCGTCGACATCCTCCAGGGCGACCTCGATGACAGGCGACGCTGCGCCGTGCGTTGGCCTGCGCGTGGGGTGTCTTCGGCGTGCAGAACACGGGGGAGGCGGGCGTCGAGCGGGAAGAGGCGCAGGGCAAGCGTCTTGCGACGCTGGCGCGCGAGGCCGGAGTCCAACATTACGTCTGCCATCTCGTCTCTGCCATCCAGCCCGTATCGCAGGAAGAGACGGCGAGCCACCATGTGTCGGGCATGATGATGAGGCTCGCGCCGTCAGGGAACGGGTTCGGCAGAATGCGACTGCTGGAAGAGCGGACGATTCGACCAGACGTCGCGCGACCGTGTACGCGCTCCAGGATGCGGTCCAGGCCTGGAAGAACATCACCGGGAACCTGCCAGGGGTTCATGGGATGTCGCCCGGTGGGCCGGGAGCAGCAAGACGCAAGTCACACGGCAAGATCGTGCTTCGCGTGGCCTAGACTTGGAACATTCGTACGGTCGGTGAGGATGGTGCGTCTAAATCGTCTTGTGGTTAGGGTTCGATTTGGTCGGGCAGGGGGGATTTGAACCCCCGACCACCTGAACCCCATCTCCGCCTTTGTCTCGGGACATACGCGGATGACTCCTTTCCAAGCATCTTCTCTCGGTCTGGACATGTCCGCACACGGGCGAAAGCGCGCGAACTAGACGAGAACTAGACGCGCGCTAGACATCCGCTTGCGACGTGCCTCAATGAAACCACCGCAGGAACTTTCGGAACAACGCGAAGAGGAATCCGCACCCACACCCTTGGCTGCAGCCGTTACCTGTTGGGGGACGCACCTTGTCCGGTGGTACGCCTTGCGGTGAGGGATCAATGCTTGCGGCGTCGCCTCCGAGACCGTCGACACGCGCCGCGAGGTACGTGACGTAGCGTTGCAGGACCGGGCGCCACCGGTCATTCGGCGGCAGTTGAGCCAGCCGCCACTTCATGATGGCCAGCGTGTTCTCCTCCGGCATGAGCATGACGTCCGGCGTCGTGACCGGAATTTTGACCTGGAACGTGCCGACGACGTACCGCCAGTGCGCGGCTCGTTGTTTCTCAGGCAGTACGGTCGGCGGCACCGGTGGCGGCGAGGGCTTGCCCACCGACGCCGGCAGCGTGAAGGTGCGGAGGCGCGGCGCGGCGATTTGCGGGGCGTCAGCGGTGGCGATACGCCGTACGACGACGTTGAACTCCTGTCCGGCGGAGATGCCCGGCGGCAGGTCCACCGTGAAAAGACCCGCGAAGTTTTCACCTGATCCGTTCGGGATCGGAACGTATGTGATGCCGCCCGTCACCGCGCACTGGATCGTGTGGGCGTCGGCGACGGTGAGCGCATGGCTGCCGTAGAGCGCAGACGCCAGAGAAACAACGTCGGTAGCGAGGACCTGCGGCCAGTAAATACTGGCGACACTGCCGGCAGGCACGGCACCCCAATCGATCATGAGCTCATCGGGATAGGCGACGCCGACCCGCGCCGCTGCGGCCAGGACGCTCGGCCGCAGATCGAAGGTCTGTGGAATCCGGTGCGTGTCCGCGCCGCCGGGGTTGTCGGAGCGCGTGACTTGCAGATTGCGCTGGGCGAGCTTGTCTGAATTCTCGGGACTTGCGCCGACGAACGCGGGCGCGCCGTCGTAGGCGATCTCCGCGACGATGCAGTGATGCGTCCCGTTAAGCCAGCCCTGCACCGGTCGGCCGTCGACCATGTTCGTCGCGTCGTAGAGATTGAGGAAGCAGCCGTAGTATGCCCAGACGCTATCTTGCCCCGCCGGAATCTCGACCGTGCGGATGTTCGGGCCCCCTGGTCCGTAATCGGTGTTGCCGGCCAGGTTACCAGTGGCAAAGAACGGCAGCGTGTGGTGATCCGCGCCCACGAGCGGCGCAGCGGGGAATCCTGCAGCGTCGGGCGCGAAGGGGTAAGTCGAAGCGGGTTGGTAATCGGTGTCCGCCGTCTCGGTCGACCAGAGGCGAAACAACACACGCACGTCTGCCGCCGCACCAGCGGCGCCGGACGAACCGCGGAGGCGCACGCGCGCCACCGCGAAGTTGTAGTTGGCGAGCACGCGAATGTTGAAGATGTTTCTAAAGTCGATGGTCAAGGGAGTGACGGATGAGTCGCCCTGCAGCGCGCCCGTCTGGCCGGGAAGGACGCTCGCGAACGGATCGGCGCCGTTGGGGTCGCTGAAGTTGGCGTTCAGCCAGGTGAGGAGCGCCTGGATGTACGTGAACGCGCCGCTGATGCTGTCGGTCGTGAACGCCGGACCGCCAGCAACCGGGACGGCGGTGAGGCCGGGCGTGGCGGTGAGGACGCGGAGGTCCTGGCTGAGGTAGAAAACGTTGTTCTGTGCCGGATCGATGTTGGTGAAGTAGGGATCGGCACCCGCCACCAGCTCGAATTCGGTCGAGGCGCTGGACCCCGGCACCGTCGCCCCGTTGGCCGTGAGCGATGCGTCGAGCCGGTAGATGCTGCGGCCTGCGGCCGGGAAGCTGCTCGTATTCGCAAACGTGATGTCGAACGGCACGCGGATGCGCTGCGGCGACTGCGGGCTCGCCGCGTTCTCGAAGTCGATGTCCGCATTTTGTGCGATCGTGACGCCGGAGAGGCCGGCGAACGGCCCCGTGAGCGGCGGAATCATGACCCCCAGCGCCGTGAATGAGTCGCGGCTGAACCCTTCGATGACGAGCCAGAACGCCTTCGGCCAGACACCGCCGCTGGTCGCGAGCACGTCGAGGACTTCATCACGGCCGAATGTGTTCTTGTCGACCCAGAATGCGGTCAGGGCTAGCGGGTACGGATCATCAGAGACCAGCCCCGGAATGCTCGCGGTTGCCGACGAGGGGTACACGTGCTCGAGCAGGCCAGCAAAGAACGGATATGGGTTGCCGGCATCGCCGGTGAGCGCACGACAGGCCGTCGCGAGATTCGCCGCGCCGGCGGCGATGATCTGATTGATGCTGAAGGCGAGCTGCGTGTTCAGGTAGTAGAGAAAGGCGAGGGCGCATCCGAAGCTGATCGCGTTTCCATCGGTGTTTTCCGTGGTGGTTACCCAGTCCTGCCGCGGGTGCTGATTAAGCCACCCGTCAACCCACGAGCCGTAGTAGCTGTAGTGGCCGACCCGGAATCGGACGATCCCACAGTACTGCGACAGCGCCTCGCCGCTGCTGTCGCCGGCGTTCCACCTGCCTCCGGTGAGGTCCATGAGAATCTCGACCCATTCGTTCATGAAGACCATCTTCACGCTCTCGAGCCGGCTGCTCCCGCTCCCGAGCGAGTCGATGTTGATCGGGCCACCATAGCCCGTGTTGTTCCCGCCGCCGCCACCGCCGATGTTGAGGTTGACCACTTGGCGCCTGCTCGTTCCAAAGGAGCTCGCCGGCGTGCCGAACCATCCGGTCGTGACCGTGAATTCGCTCTCAACGATCGCCAGGAGCGCGTTTGCGTTCGCTCGCACCGCGGCTTGATTGGGGAGCGTGTCCTCGTACTGCACGAGGAAGTTGGTCGTCTTTCCGGGTCCCATTCCGATGTCGGTCAGACCGCTACTCGTTAGTGCCATGATGGTTCTCCACGTCAGAGTAGTGATCCTGCGACGGCAAGCGTTTCACAGCGAACGATCGGCGTCGTAATTTGTAACAGCCAACCACCCGAAAACGGGGGCTCCCCTCTCGCCAACCATCCACATCGAAAGCGAGGCAACAGATGACGGGAAACCACCGGTGTCTGTAATCAAGTGTCGCAGGCCGAGCGCCTTGAAGTGCTGCTTGGCGTGCAGCGGCATCGATCACGCGGCTGTAGACCTTGACGTCGGTCTTGCCCGGCACGACGCGGCCGAGGTCGACGACGAACTCGGACGAGAGTGGATGATGGGGCAGCGCATCGCGATGGGAAGGTGAAATTTCACGCGCGCTACGCGCTGAGGGGTTGGTTTTGGTCGGGCAGGGGGGATTTGAACCCCCGACCACCTGAACCCCATTCAGGTACGCTACCAGGCTGCGCTACTGCCCGACGGGTGGCGATGCTAGCACGGGAACAGCGCGCCGGCTCACGGCAATCCCGCGCCCCACAGAATCAGGTACCTCGTGATCTCGATGTTCTTCCCGGCCGGGGAGACCACGATCTCCTCGATCTCGTTCGCCTTTGACTCCAAGTCCTCGCGGATCGATTCGAGCTCGCGGTCCCACGCTTTCTGAATCATGGCGATCTTCTCGAGGTAGTCGCCTTCGCGCACGGACTGGGAGGCCTCGGCCACCGCGGCGGGCTTACCGCTGGTGATGTTGTAGAGCGTCTGGCCCCAGGCCAGGTTCACTTCCTTCGAAATGTCCTTCGGGACCGTGTCGTCCTGGTCGATCTCGCGCTGGTCGCGCTCGGAGCGCTCGCGCACCTGGTCGATGCGGCGGCGGAACGTGCTCTCCAAGCGCTCGGCCTCGTCGTCGACGCGGCGCCCGGCCTCCTCGAGGCAGCGGGCCACGAACGACTCGTGCGTCTCGTGCGGCTCGGAGTAGAGGCCGAACTCGGCGTTGTGGAAGAGGCGGAGCTTTTCCGTCGAGGCCAGGAACTGCCGGAAGGCCTCCTCCGACTGCGCGGCCTCCTGCGTCAGCGTCTCCGGCGACACCGTCACGGTCGTCCGGTGGCTCGGGTCGGGGACGGCGCGGATGTCGAGGCGCTCCGGGTCGAGGGGGCGGGCGTTGTGCCAGGCCACGCGGCCGTCGTTCGGATCGATGGGGGCGACGAACGAGCGGCTGATCGCCAGGTGCGCGCCGCTGCGCGGCTCGCTGTGCGTGACGATGGCCTCGCCGAGGAGGTAGGGGCGATAGTCGCCGCTGCCGCCGTAGACCCAGAGTTGTTCGAGCGACTCGCCGTGCGCGGCACGGCGGGCGCGGGCGAAGGCGAACGTCGACTGCGACGTGTCGTCGCTGCGCTCGACGGTGAGCCCGTGCGCGACCGGCACCGCGTCGAGCACGCGTCCCGGCATGGCCGCCAGGGCGCGGCGCACGGCGTCGCGGCGGTCGCGCGGCGCGAGAAAGACGATGCATCCGCCGCCGCCCGCGCCGCAGACCTTCCCTCCCCACGCGCCGGCGCTCACGCCCGCGTCGATGGCGGCGTCGATCTCGGGCGTGGAGATCCCCTCGATCAGGGCCTTGCGGTTCTCCCACTCGTGCGCGAGCGCGGCGCCGGCGGCCTCGAGGTTCCCGCTCTCCAGCGCCTTCTCCATCTCGACGGCGCTGGCGGCGATGCGGTCGAAGCCCTGCTTCACCTTCTTCTTCCCGCTGACGTGCGATTTGTAGAGCTGCCAGTTGTTCGTGCCGGAGAAGTGGGCGATGCCGGTGTAGTGCAGCAGCATGTGCTCGGCGAGCTCGCCGACCGGCAGCGAGATCGAGTGGCGGATCACCGCGCCCGGGTTGAGGTGCAGCGCGGCCAGGCCGCCGAAGACGGCGGGGTAGAAATCCTGGAAGCCGGCGGGGACGTCGAGGAGGCGCGTCTCGAGGTCGCGGACGAGCTCGACCAGGCGCACGCCCTCCACCGGCTCGCCGGAGATCTCCGTGATGGCGCGGACGAGCGTGATCGTCAGCGCGGACGAGCCGCCCAGGCCCGAGCCGCGCGGCGCGTCGGTATGCGTGGAGATGCGGATGCCCCGCATGTGGTGGAAGTGCTCGAGCACGCGGCGGATCAGGGCCGCCTTCGGATCGCCGGCCAGCTGCTGCAGGTTCGCGTAGCGCTTCTCGTACTGCTGATC
>JBKOUP010000345.1:0-4788 GCA_046723495.1 Acidobacteriota bacterium | reverse complement strand
CCATTCAAAACAGCCAGCTCGACACAAACGTCTACACCGCCCGCACGACCACGAAGACCGCCAAGGACGCTAGCGGCAAAACGGTTTCGGCCTTCTGGGCGTTCAATCCGTTTACCGACAAACCGGTCGAATGCCCACAGTCGTCGTCACTGCAGCAGTGCTATGACATGCATGCGAACTTCCAGCTCGCCAATGACGCGATCAATGGCGACGTCTTCGGCACGGCCCTGAGCAAGGACGCTTACCAAACTCCGCGAACCTACCGCCTCGCAATCGGCCTGCGCTTCTGACGATTTTTCCGGAGCGCGGCGGTCATGCCGCCGCGCTCCGCGTCAGTTGGCGAGGATCCACGCCAGCGCTGCGACGGCTGCGGAGTCCTGGGCCAGCTCCTTCGGATCGATCTTGTCGAGCGTGTCGGCAGGCGTGTGGTGGTAGTCGAAGTAGCGCAGCGGATCGGGGACGAGGCCGAAGCCGGGGACGCCGCTCTCGACGATGAACGACGTGTCGGCGCCGGTCTCGGGCGTGACCTCGAAGCTGTCGGCGCTCACGGCGGCGAGCGGTTTCGTGCGCGCTTGCAGCGCGGCCAAGGCCTCGCCCTTCAGCGTCGTGGAGAAGCCGGTCGGCGCGGCGGCGCCGGCGTCGGTCTCGATCGCGGCGGTGTGCTTGTCGTGCTTGTGCGACGCCCAGTATTGGCGGCCTCCGTTCAAGCCGTTCTCCTCGTTCATGAACAGCACGGCGCGGACCGTCCGCCGCGGCTTGAGATTCATCTGCTTGATGAGGCGCATCGTCTCCATGACCATGGCCACGCCGGAGCCGTCGTCGATCGCGCCCGTGCCGAGGTCCCAGGAGTCGAGGTGGGCGCCGACGATGACGATCTCGTCGGGATGCTCGCTGCCGCGGATCTCCGCGACGACGTTCGCCGACATCACGTCCGGCAACATGCGCGGCGTGAGCACGAGGTGCATGCGCACGCGCTCGCGCCGCGCCAGGAGGCGATGCACGAGCATGGCGTCCTCGGCGGTCATGGCCGCGGCGGGGATCTTCGGCTGCTTCGGGTCGTAGCGCATCGCGCCCGTATGCGGTGTGCGCAGCGAATCGGAGCCGACGGAGCGGATCAGCGCGGCCACGGCGCCGTACTCCGCCGCGCGGCTCGCGCCGGCGCCGCGATAGACGACGGCCTTGCTGTAGGCGTCGAAGGAGCGGCGCGTGCGCACGAGCTCCATGTCCATCGGCACGTTGAAGAAGACGATCTTGCCGCGCACCTTCGGGCCGAGCTGCTTCAGCTCGTCGAACGACGTCACCTCGACGACGTCGGCGGTGATCCCCTTGGCCGGCGTGGCCACGCTGCCGCCGAGCGCGGTCAGGACGATTTTCTGGTTGTGCTGCGTCGGCAGCGAGGCCTCTTCGCGCCCGCGCACCCAATGCGGCACGGCCACGCGCTCGTTGCGGACGTCGATGCCCCAGGCCCGGAAGCGCTCCGTGGCAAAGCGCACCGCCGCCGCGGCGTTGGCCGAGCCGCTCAGGCGCTGGCCGATGTCGTCGGTCAGGTGCGAGAGCGTCTCGTAGGCCTGCGAGGAAGCCAGCTCGCGCTGGATGATCTGGTCGGGGATCGTCTGCGCGAAGAGCGGCGCGGCGACGAAGGAGAGAACGAGCGCGACGTTTCGCATCAGATTTCTTCGGTGTCGATCTGGGCCCGCTGCAATGCGCCCGAGTAGTCGACGTAGATCGACTTCCACTCGCTGAAGACGTCGATCCCGGCCACGCCCGCCTCGCGATGGCCGTTGCCGGTCTGCTTCGTGCCGCCGAAGGGAAGGTGCGTCTCCGCGCCGATCGTCGGGGCGTTCACGTAGAAGATGCCGGTGTACATGTCGCGCATGGCCACGAAGGCCTTGTTCACGTCGCGGGTGTAGATCGACGACGACAGCCCGTACTTCACGCCGTTGCCGATGGAGATGGCCTCCTCGAGCGAGTCGCAGCGCATCACCGCCGTGACCGGGCCGAAGATCTCCTCCTGGGCGATGCGCATCGACGGCGTCACGTCGGCGAACACGGTCGGCTCGTGGAAGAAGCCCTTGGCCAGCGCGCCGTCGGTGAGCACGCGCCCGCCCGCGGCGACCGTCGCGCCCTCCTCCTTGCCGATCTGCACGTACGACTCCGTCGTCTTCAGCTGCGAGGCGGAGACGTTCGGGCCCATGTCGACGTTGGCGTCGAGGCCGTTGCCGACGCGCATCTTCTTCGCCCGGCCGGCCAGCTTCTCCACGAACTGGGTGTACACCTTTTTGTGGACAACGATGCGCGAGGAGGCCGTGCAGCGCTGCCCGGCCGTGCCGAACGCGCCCCACAGCGCGCCGTCGACGGCGAGGTCGACGTCGGCGTCGTCCATGACCATGATGATGTTCTTGCCGCCCATCTCCAGGTGTACGTGCTTGAACTGCGGGGCGCAGGCGATGGAGATGTCGCGGCCGACGTCGGTCGATCCGGTGAAGGAGATGACGGAGATCTTGGGATGCTTCGTCATCGGCTCGCCGACCTCGCGCCCGCCGCCGGTGACGACGTTGAAGACGCCCGGCGGCAAGCCCGCCTCGTCGAAGGCCTCGGCGAGCATGATGACCGACAGCGGCGTGAGCGAGGCCGGCTTGATGACCACGGTGTTGCCGCAGACGAGGGCCGGCATCGACTTCCACGAGGGGATGGCGATCGGGAAGTTCCACGGCGTGATCAGGCCGGCCACGCCGAGGGGCATGCGCACGCACATGTTGAACTTGTTGGGAAGCTCGGAGGGCGTGGTCACGCCGAAGAGGCGGCGGCCCTCGCCGGCCATGAGGTAGGCCATGTCGATCGCTTCCTGCACGTCGCCGCGGGTCTCGTCGAGGACCTTCCCCATCTCGCGCGTCATCTCCGCGGCGATTTTTTCCTTGTCCCGTTTGAGGATCTCGCCGACGCGGTAGATGTACTCGGCGCGCTTCGGCGCCGGCACGAGCCGCCACGACTGGTAGGCGCGGCCGGCGGCGTCGACGGCGTCGTCGAGATCGTCTTCGTTCGACTCCTGGAACGTGCCGACGAGATCGTCGCAGTTCGCCGGGTTGCGGTTTTCGAACGTGTTGCCGCTCGAGGACGGCACCCACTGACCGTCGACGTAGTTCTTGTAGTCGCGCGGCGAGCGAAGCGAGCGAGTCTCGGGCGTGGTGGTTGGGGCGGTCGCTGGCATGTGGCCTCCGGCTGTTAGGTTCTTAGGTTGTTAGGTTCTTAAGTTCTTAAGTTTGAGGCGCAAGTCCTAAGAACCTAAGAACCTAAGAACCTAACAACCTAAGAACCTTTCACTTCGCCCTTCGGCCTCGCCGATCCCATATCCACCGCCCCGCGGAAGCGCGCCCCCTCGGCCACGATGATCTTCGGCGCCTTGATGTTGCCGTCGACCGTGGCGCTGGCGACGAGCTCGACGCGCTCGTCGGCGGAGACGTCGCCGGTGAGCTTCCCCTCCACGGTGACGTTCTTCGCGTGCACCGTCGCTTCCACGCGGGCCTTCGTGCCGATGCGCAGATCGTTGGTGACGTTGATGCGGCCTTTGATCGTCCCCTCGACGACGACCGGCTCGGAGCCGCTCACGGTGCCGTCGATGACGATGTTCGGACCGAAGTACGTGCCGTTGAAGGCCGGCTGCGGCTCGCCGGGACGCGGTGCGGGCCGGGGCGGGGTCGTTGCTGTTTCTTTTGATGAAAAAAGCGCCATGCGGGCGCGAAGCATAACAAAAATCAGTAGACTCCCCCGGCCGTTCAGCAACGAGGGGCTTCCGTCGTACACCGTGCCCTGGAGGAGAATCAGAGTGAGACGTATTGCTGTCATCGTGAGCCTGGCGGTCCTGGCCGGCTCCTGCCGCGGCCGTGGACAGAAGGCTGAGCAGTACAAGACCGAGAAGGTCGACCGCGGGGACATCACCCAGACCGTGACCGCGACCGGGACGCTCTCCGCCGTGACGACCGTTCAGATCGGCAGCCAGGTCTCCGGCGTCATCGCCCGCCTCTACGCCGACTTCAACAGCCGCGTGAAAAAGGGACAGCTGCTGGCCGAGCTCGACCCCACGCCTTTCGAGCAGCAGGTCGCGCAGCGTCAGGCCGACCTCACCAAGTCCAGCGTCGAGGCCGCCAACGCCAAGATCAGCCTCACGCGCCAGGATCGCCTGGTCAAGGCCGGCATCGGCGTGACCGCCGACTACGACGCCGCGAAAGCGACGTACGAGGCCGACGTCGCGCAGGTCGCGCAGTCGCGCGCGGCGCTGGCGCAGGCTCAGACGAACCTCAAATACACGAAGATCATCTCGCCGATCGACGGCATCGTCGTCGACCGCGCCTACGACGTCGGCCAGACCGTGGCGGCGTCGTTCCAAGCGCCGACGCTGTTCCAGATCGCGCAGGACCTCACCAAGATGCAGGTGCAGGCCGACGTCGACCAGTCCGACATCGGCCGCATCCAGGTCGGGCAACCGGCCCGCTTCACCGTCGACTCCTATCCCGATCAGGAGTTCCGCGGGCGCATCTCCCAGATCCGCCTCAACGCCACGGTGTCGCAGAACGTCGTGACGTACCCCGTCATCATCGAAGTCCCGAATCCCGACGAGAAGCTGCGTCCGAAGATGACGGCGAACGTCACGATCGACGTGGCCACGGTGCACAACGTGCTGCGCGTTGCGAACGCGGCGCTGCGCTTCAAGCCGGAAGGGGCGGTCGAAGGCGCCGCATCGCCGCGCGGCGGCGCGAGCGCGACGGCGACGACCGCCACGACCTCCACCAC